>JBQTHQ010000088.1:0-6528 GCA_052389695.1 Bacteroidota bacterium
TTCATCTTAATTCAACTCACGATTATATTTATAGATCCCATAACATACTCCTATTGCCAGTATAATGCCGTTAAAAAAACGCAGTTCCAATATATGAGCAAAACCCAGGAGTTTCATGATCATAAAATATCCTATAAGTACAACAGAAGTGATCAGCCCTGTTGTAAAACCTATCTTTTCAAGTGAGGGCGATGTTGTTTTCATGATTTCTAAGTTTAATGGTTTATACACTTATACATACGAGTTTCATGAGCTAAACGGATTTATATTTTTGTTTTTTTATTCTTCCCGCTTTTGGCTAACTTGCGGCAATTAAAATCATTTTGATGGAATTGAAACCGGAGATCGTTGAACGTATTAAATTGCTGGATGAAAAGTACCAGGCTATGGGGCAAAACCTGGTATCGTACCTGGATGGATTATTATACACTGATTACCTTACCTATTGGGATTATATCAACCTGGATACCTTATTGAGTTTACAAAATCCTAAAACAAGCATTCCTGATGAAGAGATCTTTATCATGTATCATCAGATAACAGAGTTATATTTTAAGCTCTGTTTACATGAATTTGACCAACTGGCGGAAAAGGAAAATGTAAGCCTTACTTTTTTTATAGAACGTACTACCCGTATCAATCGCTATTTCGAGGCACTTATCACTTCATTTGATATCATGGTGGATGGGATGGACCCTCAGCAATTCTTGAAGTTCCGTATGAGTTTGTTACCTGCAAGTGGGTTTCAATCGGGACAATACCGTATGATCGAGATATGTGCTACTGATTTCAAAAATCTGGTTGCTAAAGATATGCGGGAAAAATTTCAAAATGAGATCGATGATCAGCAGATAGAAAAAATGTATGAACACCTCTATTGGAAAGCAGGCGCCACAGAACTTGCATCGGGTAAAAAAACATTGACATTGGTGCAATTCGAGCAAAAATATTCCGCACAATTTATTCAGCTTGCAAAAAAATTAAAGCATAAAAATTTATTGGCAATATATAGATCTTTGCCTGCTGCCGATCAAAAAAATGAACTGTTGATCACTGCACTTCGTAATTTGGACGTAAACGTTAATATTAACTGGCCTCTTTCTCATTATAAATCAGCAGTGAAATACCTGCAAAAATCTCCCGAAGACATAGCTGCAACAGGCGGAACAAACTGGCAAAAATATTTACCGCCACGTTTTCAAAAACGTATTTTTTATCCGCAATTATGGACTGCTGATGAAATAAATGAGTGGGGTAAAAGTTGGGTAAATAAAGTAGTGTTAGATCAAAAAAAATAAATTTCATGACAAAGAGATCATCCATTGACATCATTCATTCAAAGATTCATACGCGTGAAACATTATTAATATTGTTAACAATGATGCGTTTTAAAGAACGTAAGATTGTTTTTACCAACGGTTGTTTTGATATTCTGCATCGCGGACATATTGATTATCTTGCAAAAGCAGCTGACCTGGGTGATGAATTGATTGTGGGTGTGAATACGGATGCTTCTGTAAAACGATTAGGAAAAAGCAGTTCCCGCCCTTTGCAGGATGAGCGGTCACGCGCAATGATCCTGGCTTCATTACATTCTGTAAGTGCTGTTATTTTATTTGATGAAGATACTCCGCTGGATCTGATCAAATTAGTACAGCCGAACTTTCTTGTAAAAGGTGCTGATTATGATGCGAATGAGCGTGATCCTAAAAGTAAAAAGTATATTGTAGGTTCTGATATTGTAAAAGCAAATAAGGGCGAAATAAAAACAATAGAATTTTTAGATGGGTTTTCGACAACAGGGATCGAGAACAAAATAAAAACCAATTAATATTATAACTAGCTCCTTCTCCTTCAGGAGGGTTGGGCTGAGGTAATGGCTAAAACCAAAACAACATATTTTTGTCAGAATTGCGGGACGCAATCCGGTAAATGGATCGGGCGTTGCCCTTCCTGTAATGAGTGGAATACTTATGTAGAAGAAGTGGTATCAAGGGATGAAGCAAAAATCCCCGGTATTGCAAGCACCAGTACTCAACGTTCCGCAAAACCGCAATTGGTGAATGAGATCAGCTTGTCAGAACAACACCGCATTTCTGTTTATGATGCTGAGCTTTCAAGGGTGCTGGGTGGAGGCCTGGTTGCAGGTTCATTGATTCTGTTTGGTGGTGAGCCCGGCATTGGAAAATCAACTTTAATGTTACAGGTTGCACTGAATATGAAAAATATGAAAGTGCTTTACGTTTCCGGTGAAGAAAGTGAGCAGCAGATCCGCATGCGTGCCGAACGGATCGGGATGAACAACCCGAATTGCTATATATTAACGGAAACATCTACACAAAATATTTTTAAACAGATAGAAATTCTTGAACCCAATTTACTGATCGTAGATTCCATTCAAACATTATATTCCGCACACATTGAATCATCACCCGGAAGTGTTTCGCAGATACGCGAATGCACTGCAGAATTATTGCGTTATGCAAAGGAAAGCGGAACCGCTGTGTTTTTGGTCGGACACATTACAAAAGATGGAAGCCTTGCAGGGCCAAAGGTTTTGGAACACATGGTAGATACCGTTTTACAATTTGAGGGCGACAGGAATCATGTCTACCGTTTATTGCGAACCACTAAAAACCGTTTTGGCTCTACCAATGAATTAGGTATTTATGAAATGCAGGGAAGTGGTTTGCGTGAAGTGAATAATCCATCGGAAATTTTAATTACTGCCCGTGAAGAATTAGTAAGTGGTGTTGCCATTGCAGCTACTATGGAAGGAATGCGACCGATGTTAATTGAAACGCAGGCTTTGGTAAGTACTGCTGCTTATGGTACTCCGCAGCGTTCATCCACAGGTTTTGATCTGAGAAGGCTATCCATGTTATTGGCAGTACTTGAAAAACGTTGTGGTTTCAGACTGGGGATTAAGGATGTATTCTTAAATATTGCGGGTGGAATAAAAGTGGAAGATCCGGGAATTGATCTTGCACTGGTATGTGCAGTGCTTTCCAGTAATGAGGATATGCCTATTTCACCCAAGGTATGTTTCGCCGGTGAAGTTGGTTTGAGTGGTGAGATCCGTCCTGTAAGCCGTATCGATCAACGTATTTCAGAAGCAGAGAAATTAGGCTTCGAACATATTTTTATCTCCAAATACAATAAAAAAGGTCTTGACCTTAAAAACTATCACATTAAAATTACCATGGTTGGTAAAATTGAAGAGGTGTTTAGTTTGTTGTTTGGGTAAGTGTTTGACTCCGGAGGGGTATAATATTAATAGAATCAGATACCTTTATGCAACATACGACTCCAGCGGGGTCGAACGTTTTTTATTTAATTAAATTTTAAGCCCCAATTTATCCCTCACCCTTTTTAGTGTTGCTTTTGCGATCACACGCGCTTTATCAGCTCCGATTTTAAGCTTTGCATCTAATTCCGAGCGATTATTCATGTAATAATTATAACGCTCGCGTTGTGTTTTAAATTTCTCCAGGATCAATTCATACAAAGCGGTTTTTGCATGACCGTAACCATAACCGCCTTTTAAATAATTCACTTTCATTTCATTTACCTGCTGCTCACTTCCAAGTAATCTATATAATGCAAATACATTACAAGCATCAGGATTTTTGGGCGCTTCAAGAGGAGTAGTATCGGTAACGATACTCATAATAATTTTTTTCAATTCTTTTTCCGGGAGAAAAATATTGATAAAATTATTCAAGGATTTACTCATTTTTTTTCCATCAATGCCGGGGATCAACATCACTGTTTCATCAATTTTCGGCTCAGGTATTACAAATACATCTCCATATTTATGATTGAATTTTTCTGCAATGTCGCGGGTCATCTCCAAATGCTGCAACTGGTCTTTACCAACAGGTACGAAATCCGCATCATATAAAATAATATCAGCAGCCATCAAAACAGGATAAGTGAACAATCCTGCATTTACATCGGCAAGCCGTTCTGACTTATCTTTAAATGAATGTGCATTTGCCAGCATAGGGTAGGGAGTAAAACAATTCAGATACCATGTTAATTCGCAAACTTCCGTTACATCACTTTGTCTGTAAAAAATATTTTTATCGGTATCAAAACCAAAAGCCAGCCATGCAGCGGCAACAGCAGCAGTGCTTTCTTTTATAAAACCCGCATCTTTAATGGTAGTCAGGGCGTGAAGATCAGCAATAAAGAAAAGAGATTCATTGCCTGGTTTTTTAGATAGTTCTATGGCAGGCATAATAGCGCCTAAAATATTCCCTAAGTGCGGGATATTGGTGCTTTGAACTCCTGTAAGTATTCGGGACATAGTTATTAGTTACTGGTTAATTGAGTTAATTAGGGTATCATCTAAATTAACTTTTCAACCATTTGACCAGGATCAAAGATACTGTTTATTTAAAACCAATTGAAGCCTAAAAATAGTACTTTTATGCTCTAATGAAGTATATCTCTATTATACCGCGTGGGGTTTGGAAAACGCTATTTGTAGTCAATTTTGCCCTGGGTCTTATCATACTGTATCCATTATTTTACATCTTTCTTTCCAGGAAAGAATGGTTTCCCCAGGCATTCAAATTGAAAAAGTTTTGGGCCAAATGGATCTTTTTTGTTCCGGGTTTAATTTTAAGAGTAAAATGGAAAACGGCTAAAGATCATTTACCCCAGCCCTGTGTGTATTGTTCTAACCATGTTTCCTACCTGGATATTATTTCAAGCTACCTGGTGGTTCCCAGGTATTTTGTATTTATGGGAAAACAGGAATTGAACAAAGCGCCGCTGTTCCGTATATTTTTTAAGGAAATGAATATTTTAGTGGATCGTAAGAGCAATGTTGCTTCCCACCGGGCTTTTCTGCGTGCGGGCACAGATATGGATAAAGGCCATAGTGTTTTTCTTTTCCCGGAAGGTACTATTTCCAGCGATGGCAGATTGCGTGGTTTTAAAAATGGAGCATTTCGACTTGCCATTGAAAAACAGGTACCCATTGTTCCCATCACCTTTTTAAATAACTGGAAGATGCTTCAGAATGGCGGCTACTTTAAAGCCATAGGGAAACCGGGCATTTGTAAAACGGTAGTGCATGAACCGATTTCCACTGTTGGCATGACCGAAAAAGATTTAATATCTTTACGTACTAAAGTGTATGATATTATTCAGAAAGAATTGAATAATTATAATAATGAAGATAGATAACGCAACCGTAGATAAAATAGCTCACCTGGCCCGGCTTGAATTTGAAAAAGAGTCTAAAGAACAGATCATTAAGGATATGAATAATATGCTTGCATTTGTAGAGAAACTGAATGAACTGGATACTTCTGCTGTAGAACCATTGATCTATATGAGTAATGAACACAATGTTTTGCGTGAAGATGAAGTAAAACATGATATCACTCAGCAGGAAGCATTAAAAAATGCACCTAAAAAAGACTCCGATTATTTTAAAGTACCGAAAGTAATTGAGAAGTAAACTTTTCTGCAAACAGCCATGAAATTTAAAATTATTGTTTGTTTGGTTTTAATGTGGACACAAATTGGTGTAGCTCAAAAACAAAAGCAAAATGAAACCATAAATTGGGATGCTAACCGTCCCCTGGTTTGGTCTGATTTTAAAGGCCGTCCGGATAATGCATTGCCGTATCATGCGCTTACTGCAGGTTCTCTTTCATGCAGTTTCGAAAAGGTATCGGCTAATGAATCAAAGTTGTTAATACATATGAGTTTTGATACTAAGAAATCGTGGGTGAAACCTAAGAAAGCAACCGATGAATTATTGATTCATGAACAATGTCATTTTGATATATATGAAATTTACACACGCATTTTAGTTAAAAAAATTGAAGAAGAAAATGCACTTATCGGACCAAAATATGGAGAAAAAACACAAAAAATATTCGAAAAGAATTTTGATGAGCTAATGAAGTTCCAGAAAAAGTACGATAAAGAAACGGACCACTCTAAAAATGAAGAAAAACAAAAGGAATGGACTGAAAAGATCAAAAATATGCTGGAAGAGAATAAGCAGTATGAGAAGAGGGAAATTGTGTTTAAGTTGTGAGTAATAAGAAGCCAAGAGCTAGAAGTCAGAAACCAGCAAACAATAATTTATTTTTTATATTCCAGCTCTTTGGAAATTAGAAGAACAGGAAAAGTTACTTTCAACCTGTATTTTCTACCTGATTGTAATGGTCCAAACTGATTTTGTGTAGTATGTTCTTTAGATTTATCTAAATTAAGAGCAACAGATTCACTGCTTTCACCAATGTTTTTCCATTTCCCTTCACTATATTCTTCTATTTGAAAATTTAAACTGTCTCCAATATATTTTAGTTTATAATGGATCGTAGTGTCTAAACTAAAATCAACTATTTCTGCATTGGCTTTTTTCTGAGCATATAATACCAAATCCAAATATTAAATAGTCCAATTTATAGATTCAAAAATATAGCTGTATGAACAAGTAGAAATGATTGTTTTTTCTGTTAATAGATTAACCTCATTTTTAATGAAATCCGATAAGAG
>JBQTHQ010000089.1:0-28237 GCA_052389695.1 Bacteroidota bacterium
AGTAACATTAGTTGGATACATATTTTTGAGTTTTGTGGTTAAAACCCTAAATAATGTAGCTTTACTTTTGATATTGATTGCCCTTTATTATTTTTATCAACTGAAATTTAAACAAGCTCTAAACAAAAAATTGATATAATTTTATCTGGGTTTAGCATTGGTTTTGTTTTTTTAGTGTGCAAAACAAAATTACTTAACCTTTGACTAAACCCTATTTTTCAAAGAACTCTGACTAGCAACTTGAATTAATTATTGAATAAAATTCATATTATGCGGTAATACTCTTGCAGTAGGGCTTCTAAAGGGAATGCTTACAGATAAAAAACAGGTTTTCCGCAAAGTGCGTTTCCTTGTTTCCATGTTTCCAAAGAAGGGATAGTCTTAGAAACGAGGAAACATGGAAACGGCGGAAACGACAATTAACGTTTAAATATGAAACCAACACCCATGAATTGCCAATATTGCCAAACCCCATTTGGGGCTAAAAGAAACGATGCCAAATTTTGCTCGGCTTCCTGCAGGCAGAACGCATATCTTGACAGGATGAAGCAAAATGCCAAAAGAAAGGAAGCCGAACAATTAAGCGCAAAAAATCAGTTTTCTGAAAGGATAAATGCACTGGAAACCCATCTTTCAGAATTAAAACAAATTCAGGCAGCTAAATTGCAACAGCAACGGGAAGCGCAACTGCAATCAATAAGCAGAACGCTTGGAACAATAAAACATAATGAAACACAAAGAAAAATAAAGGAAACTAATGGAATAGTTAAGGAATGGTTGAAACAGCTTCTTTCTTTTGACCAGCAGAATAACATCTCATTGTTTCGGTTGAAATTCCTGTGTAGTGATATTATCCGGTTCTGCGATGGTAATTTCTCCCATTTGCCACCTAATTATCCACATTTGCACTTTATAAATCATACGCTATTGCCAAAAGTAAAAAGCTGGTATGAAAACATAAAAGATTCCAAAGAGATTTATATTGATCTACAGCTATCTGACGGATTTAAGACGGAAATTCTACACTTATTTACGGTTATTGACAAATAACTGACTGATTTCCCAGTAAATTGACAGTTGCTTGCTATTACTTTATGGATAATTTACAGAACTCTTTGTTTTTGACGGTTGATTTACTGTTGTGTAAGTTTATTTTACGGATATTTTACCCCCAAGAGTGGGAAACATAAAGAAATTGTATGGAAAGATATAATGATTGATACGTTTTATTCAAAGCCTTCGCTAAAAAATTCCTTAACAGAGACATTCAGCGCACGGATTACTTTCAATAGGTTTTTATACGTGATATTTCCAACGCCTTTTTCATAATTTCCATAAAGTACACGAGGAAGATCATTATCATAGGCAAAAATTTCAAAACTCTTATAGCCTTTTTTAAGCCGTAATTCACGCATCCGTTTACCTAAACTGACAAAATCAGAATCGGAAGAAGTGAGCTTCTCCTTTTTTGTTTTCTGTGTTTTTATACCTTTCCCCTTTGTTTTCATATAACAAAAAAACGGTATATAAAAGATATATGTAACACTATAAAAAAAACATTATTTGTAAAACATTATATATTTTTTGTATGTTTGCGGCATCAGAATAACTATTTGAAGAGTACTTATAGATCAATAAGAAAATAAGAATTAGCGTTTAACCAAACATTCTGTATCGAAAAAGTCGAAAGTTTCAAATGCACAGGAAGGTTATGGCAAACGTTCACGCAAAGGCGTGGGCGTTGCTTTACTTTGTGCGCAGGGCTTCGACTCCCTATCGATACATGTATTGCAACTAACCCACGCCGATTATTTGTGTGAACTAACCAAACCTAAATAATTAATGCAACCGATACCGACAAGGTTATGCGTTGAGCAAAGAAGAATGACTAAAAGAAAATTCATTAACAGAATGAGAAAAGCAAGATTAAATTACTTGTTAGTGTATTTTGGACATCCTTTTCTACGTAATGACCCTAGTTTTTACATGGCAAGTAATGATGTAGAGTTCTTAGACAGAATTGCCATTGGATGTTTTGGGAAGCACTTACCCGAAGTTAATCTTTGTTATGTTGAGAGAATAAATACGCTTTAAACTCAAAAACATAAAAAAGTTATAAAATTTGTGTATATCGGAACAGAGCAAATATGCTCTACTACTGAGCTCTGAACAGAAAAAGTTATTAACTAAATGTTGTTTTTCCTTGCTTTGTATCGATTTATTATACTAACCTTGCAACCTAAATTAAAAAATAAAACCATGAAAAAAATAAAGCAACTTGTTTCAATCGTGTGTGTATTATGCTGTTATAATACCATTAATGCTCAATCATACAAACTACCAACCCCTAATCCACACAATAATAAGGATATGGTTGTTTACGACAGAGAAGGAAATGCGCACGATCTTAAAGACTTGAAATTTTCTGTGGGAAATGACCGCACAATTTCACCTACATGTATTGCTGGCATTTTCAGATTGCATTTTCAGGATGCAGGTACAGGTTGGGGTTTTGATGATCCGGTTGACGGCCAACAGAAACAGACTGTTGCTTGTCAGGTTTTTACAGATTTGAGCGGATTATTAAATGAAGCAGGTAGCCCTTATACTTCTATTCCCAATCTTGGTAATGGAAGATATGTTGAAATAGAAGTAAAAACTTCATCAAACGATCCAAGTGGTGGAACTTTGGCCACTGCGGGTCAATTTTATCTGACTACCTCACTTGGGATTACACACGGCTCAGTATGGCAAACAATTAATACAGGTATTGACGCATGGTTTGGAATAGATGGAAGCAACCTTGGAAATGTTGGTATCTATCATGGCTGGATGCAGGTAAACTTTGGTAAGAATTTTTGGTTAGGTGTTGATAACCCAGCTTTGATGGGCCCAACACAATATGACTTGTACACAACAGTTCTTCATGAAGCCTTCCATGCTTTGGGTTTTGGATCTCTTATTGATTCTAACGGAAATAGTAAACTCCCTCCATATACAAATACAGGTATCTACAGCATTTATGATACTTACTTAAGAGATCATGCTACGAGTAATTTTTTAATTAACTGGAATGGGTGTTATACAGCAAGCTCTACGGTTTCACCTCTTTCCAAGCTAACTACACCCTGTTCAATCCGTTTTAGTGGAACAAACAGCACTTTCGTTTCAACAGATGCTGTGTGGTCAGGCGGAACAAGTTTGAGCCATTATCCGAATGGAGCTTGCAGCAATCCGGGAACTTATGTAATGAATCCGGCAATAGCCCTTCAAACCACAAAAAGATCACCACATCTATCCGAAGTTACAACGCTTTGCGATATAGGATATTCAACATCAGGTACTTATGCTGCCGTAAATTATGGTGCGCCTGGAACATGCGGAAGCCGAATAGCGGGAGTGAATGATTATGCTACTTATATAGCTTCCGGTCCTGGAACAGTCTTTATGACACCTTACAATACAGCATTTAATTTTTCCAGTACAGACATTTTAGGAAATGATGAAAATGCAACATACTATTCTTGTCTGGAAGTGGTAAATAGTTCAGGCTCACTCGGCGCAAGCCCTCTACAAGGAGGTACTGGAAACACAATCACATTTACTCCTAATACAAATTACTCTGGAGTTGCCATTTTAAAATATATTCCACGTGTTAATTCAACAGGGGCAAGAGGAAATATAACTTACATTTTTATTGTGGTTGAAAGTGATTTTAATTGTAATTATAGTGCTTGTAATTTAGTTCCTAATGGGAATTTTGAGCAATATAGTGCTGTACCAACGCAGTTCTCGGAAATTCATTTTACTTGTGGGTGGAGAAGTGCGCAGGGAACGGCAGACTACTATCATAGGTTATCGACAACAAGCATGGACGTACCAAATAATATATATGGCAATGAGAATGATAATTCGGGAGATGCTTATGCTGGTGTTGCCGGTGGTTCAAATTCGGAGGCAATTTACACGAAATTGCCTGGACCACTCTTGCCAAATAAAAATTATAGGCTAACACTTGACGCTTCGGTTGCTGATAATTTTGCTGGAAATCCTTATCCGTTGCAGGTTTATTTTTCTAATTACTTTACACCTCCTGTCACTGTTACGAATTTTGCTATGTTATTTCAACCTGCTACAATAAGTAGCTCAACAGGGTGGACAACAGTAACACTTAATTTTACTACAGGCTCCATCGCAGGGGAACAGTATGTAGTAATTGGAGATATTAACGCAGCACCACCAAACAATACATACATATATATTAACAATGTTGCTCTGCAAGAATTGCCTGATGTTCCATTAACAGCTGTTGCAGCACCTCCAAAAGTTTGTCTTGGCAATTCGTCAACATTAATCGCTTCAGGCGCTTTAAGTTATTCATGGGCACCTACAACAGGATTAAGTTGTACAACTTGCGCAAACCCAACTGTTTCACCGACTGTAAATACAACATATACAGTAACAGGTACAATGGCAAACGGTTGTACGGCAACTGCCACAGCATCTATTCAAATAGGCATGCCCATAGTTACTGTAACTCCATCTGCTCCAACTATTCCCACTGGAGGTAGCGTTGGACTGTTAGCTTCCGGGGCATTAACATATACATGGGCACCATCTACAGGTTTGAATACTACAACCGGAGCCAATGTAATTGCAAGTCCTGCAACTACTACAACATATACCGTTACAGGAAGCACAGGCACAGGTTGTACTGGAACTGCAATAGTTGTTGTTAAAGTGGGATCATGTAATCTTACTTATGATTATGTAGTAACGGCAGCAGGAGCAAATTCCTCAACACTATTTGCCGGTTTAACTACCATAACCAATAAAAACATTTCGGTTTTGGGTACACTAACTATAAATAATAATATGACTTTTTCGGGCTGTAATATTGTAATGGACCCAAATGTTAAAATAGATCTTACAACTGGAAATCTGACGTTGAACAATCAAACACATGTTTATAGTTGCGGTGATATGTGGGATGGGATCTATGTACCCAATGGAAGAACATTAACAACCAGTTCCAGTACATTTATTGAAGATGCAATGAAAGCGGTCAATATTGCACAGGGTGCTACTGCAACAATTGACCAGACAATATTTAACAGAAATATGACTGCCATTGAACTTACTTCTAACACATCAGCAAGTTCTCCTTTAACATTGACAAACAGCGCAATAACATGCAGAAATATTCCTTTTACCAGTACAACAGCTACTAACCAGACAATAGCACAAGTAAAAACAAACATTACCAGTGGTACGCCTTGGACTACTACACTTTTAAAAGCGCCTTGGTCTGGGCAAAAAGGATTCCGGGGAGTAAACGCAACAGATGTAAATACGTTAAACTTAGGCTCAACCGCATTAGCTGTGAACTTAAATATTTTTGATGCCATTATGTGCGGCATTAATTTAGAGCGTACAAACGCAGTAGTTTATAATAATAGATTTCAGTACTTATTAGGACATAATAATGTGAATTGTCCTTCTCCACCAAGTCCTTGCTATTATGATTCAGGAATGGGTATAAGAACCAGCGGTACAGTGAATACCGGAACTAACACTCTTACAGTGGGAGATGCCGTCACTAATGGACCCAATTCATTTTACAATACTTATATAGCAATATATTCAGTTTATTATCAACAACTCTATATAATGAATAACAGTATTGACAACACAAGCACGGGGCCTTTCACCGGTGGAACACTGAATTATGGAAAATCGGGCGTTCAAATAATATCTCCTACACAAAACAATGTGATTTGGGTTAATAACCAAACCTTAATAAGGAATTGCGAAAACGGAATTTTTGTAAATCGTAACTACGTTAACTCGCTTATTACTAATGGTTTTTTCATACAGAATAATATCATTACAGCCACCAACGGTTATTGTACCAATGGTATAAATGTTACTGATTTGTTGAGTAGTAGTTCGTCAACAATTTATGGTTGGTCAATTGCGGGCAATACCATCAGTGAAGCCGCAAACTGTATTAATTTATTGAATGTAAAAAATACAAGTGCCACTGATGCTTACTATGTGTCGGACAACCTTTGCACTGTACGCTATAACTCAGGCTCAACTAATACTAACGGTATTAAAACAAAAGGCTGTACTCATTTAGATATTATTCAAAATCATACTAAATACAATAATATTGGAGGACTCGCTTATAATTCCGGTGGTAATATCAACTCGTATGGTATTTATCTGGAAAATTCTTCTAATATGTTGGTTAAGTGTAACCTGATTGAGGATGCCGCACGCAGCCTTGTATTAAAAGGAACCTGTACAAGTTCCCTTATCACTAATAGTAACCCACTGGCCGGTATAACACAAAACACCATGCGCCGGGCTCAGGATGGTTTTGTATTATTGACAAGCGGTGTTATAGGCCAGCAAGGTAGTGGTACTGTTGCAAGTAATAATTACTGGGATTTAACAACTACACCCACTTTTACTAATCAAACCAATGCTGATAACTCCAATGCAAATAATTCCATGTTATATGTAAACAATATTACTACGGGAGCACAGGCAACTAGACCCTTAAGTAATTTCCAAATATTAGGAACAGCATATGCTTGGACTACAAATTTATTTTCCTCAACGGGATCGCCTTCTTCAGGTGGTGCTGTACCCATTGCACCAGGTGGTGGTGGCTTTGAAAGAAGTGGAGAATTGACTGTTTACGGCGACTATTTAAAAACAATAGTGGAAGATTCTACTGAGTTGCCAGTTTACAGTGACGAAGCCCATTGGCAACGCAAAAAATTTGTTTTTGATGAAATAAGAAGTAATTCATTATTAACAGATAATGGGTCTTTAAATGGTTTTTATAATAAAAATACAACGGGTGCATATGGCATATTTTCTCAGATAGATGAAGAAATTATAGCGAAGCGGTATAAACAGGCTAATAATATTAACAATAATTTCAACCCGACAAATCTTATAGAAAGCAACCAAAAAACAGTTAACTCGCTTATTTTGAAAAAGCTTATTGACCCGGATTATATTTACAAAAAGAATGATATTTCTGTTTTAGAAAATATTGCCGGTCAATGTCCAATAAAGGCTGGTCATTCGGTTTACCAATCACGAAATATGCTAATGACCATTTTGAATGAGGCGATAGAATTTACAGATAATTGTGATGAAAATTATGATCGAGCTGATGAAACGATCCTTGATGTATTGGATAATATTAAAAATAGAACATTTAAGCTGTATCCAAATCCTAATAATGGTGTTATGATTTTAGATTATTCATTGTCTAAAAATGAACAAGGTAGTATTATGATTTATGATGTAACCGGAAAACTAATCGTTCAATATGAATTGAATAATGCAAATGAGCAAATTTCTATAAGTGATGAACAATTAATCAACGGCATTTACTTCTATCATATTAAAGTGAATGATAAAATTTTAAGTAGCAACAAGCTTGTAATCATTAAATAGTAGCATATAAACGTTTAGACAAACCCTTTACGCATAATTTGCGTAAAGGGTTTTATCTTTGTAATGATGAAACAGGCACTTACTTTTCTTTTCTGCTTTCTATATTTTTATAAAATGTATGCACAGGCTAATCTGGTGCCTAATCCTTCTTTTGAGGACACCATTAACTGCCCAACGAATATTGGACAAATAAATAATTGCGCTGCCTGGTATAACCCCAATACCGGAAGTCCAGATTATTTTAACTCCTGTGCATTTGTTATAACAGATGCTAGTGTGCCTACAAATGCTTTTGGCTACCAGTATCCACGAACGGGGAATGCTTATGCAGGTCTATATGTCTATCAGGATTTTATGGATGTTAGAGAATATATTCAGGTTCAATTGATAAATGCTCTTAAGGAAGATAGCACTTATTGCGTCTCATTTTATGTTTGCCTGGATAATTATTCTAATACTGCGATAACTCAAATAGGATTATATTTTTCAAATAATTCTATTACTAAGAATGATTATTATGTATTTAATGTTATACCTCATATAATTTCTCCAACATCACAATTCCTCGATGATACAACTAATTGGGTAGAAGTGTCCAGTTTATATACTGCTCAAGGAGGTGAAAGTTATATCACTATAGGGAATTTTAAAACGGACGCAAATACAGATACGATTAGCTGGGATCTAAATAATCCAAACTGCTTCCCATTTTGCTATCCCAAAAGTCATTATTATATAGATGATGTTAGTGTGTTACTGTGCAATAAAACAGTAAAGCCAGGCGAAAAAAGCAGCAATATAACTGTTCCTAATATCTTTTCACCCAATAATGATGGGACTAATGATGTTTTTATAATGACAGGGGAAAATATTGAATCCTTCAATTGTAAAATTTATAATCGTTGGGGAATTCTTATAAAAGAGCTAAGAGATGTAGATGAGGCGTGGGATGGACGAACAACAGCAGGTTTGGAGTGTAGCACAGGAACTTATTATTATATATTAAACGCGAAAGGCATGGACAATAAGGAGTATAAAGAGAAAGGGTTTATTCAGTT
Source organism: Bacteroidota bacterium (assembly GCA_052389695.1). Classification (GTDB taxonomy): domain Bacteria; phylum Bacteroidota; class Bacteroidia; order 2-12-FULL-35-15; family 2-12-FULL-35-15; genus 2-12-FULL-35-15. The sequence goes on from JBQTHQ010000089.1 coordinate 8,541, forward strand.
AATTGCTGCTCCCTGATTGTATATATGCAACTATTTGATAAGAAAACGCATCTTTTGTAATATGAGAAAATTCTTATATAAATTACTTTTTATCGTCTTGCTTTGGCAAAATTGTCTTTCTCTGAAGGGACAGCCTGTTACCTTTCAGAAAAATATTGCAAATGCTGCAAGCAGTGATATTCAGCAAACCAATGATAAAGGTTATATAATTGTTGGCACAACAAGCAATTTTGGTTCAGGAGGAAAGGATATACTTTTAGTCAAAACAGACAGTACAGGAGCGGTACTTTGGGCAAAATCTTTTGGAGGGGCTGATGATGAATTTGGAAAATCGGTTAAACAGATTTCTGACAAAGGCTATATAATTGCGGGATACACTAGTGCAGGTATCTACGGTACGGATAATAATGATATTCTTCTAATTAAAACCGATAGTACAGGAAATCAAATCTGGGTAAAAAAAATTGGAGGTACGAAAGTTGATTATGCTTATTCACTTGAGCTTGATACAGACGGGGGCTATATTATTGCCGGCGAAACTTACAGCTTTGGAAATTTTGGAGGAACGGCAAATATCCAAGATGTTTTTTTAATTAAAATCAACAATAATGGTAATTTGCTCTGGACAAAAGTAATTGGTAGCCAATCAGGAGAGCGGTGTAATTCGGTAAAAAAAACAAATGATGGAGGTTTTATTTTAGCGGGTCAAATGTTTGATTTTTCAGAAGGGAATTGGGATGTTTACTTGGTTAAGACAGATGGTCTTGGTAATATATTATGGTCTAACACATATGGAGGAACAGAATTGGAATATGCAGTTTCATGTCAGCAAACAGGTGATGGAGACTATATTATTACAGGCCATACAAGAAGCTTTGGAGATTTGGATGTATATTTATTAAAAACCGATGGAATGGGAAATTTATTATGGTCAAAGAGCTTAAATGTTGTTGGCAATTCAAGTGGGGGATTGGCAATCGCTGGTTCTGATTCATGGCCAAGTGCTGTTCAGCAAAGCAAAGATAAAGGTTATATAATAACCGGTCATAGGGATACTTTGGGTGGCGGTGGACAGGACATTTTTTTGATTAAAACAGACAGTATGGGCAATCTTCAATATTCGAAAATATATAATGAGGGGCAAACAACAAGTGGTAAAAGATCAACTTCCGGTGTATTAACGAAAGATGATGGTTTTATTATTACTGGGACAATAGGAACCTCTTCAAGTATAATATTTATAAAGACAGATAGCACTGGCAGCAGCGGATGCTTGGAATACGATGTTTTAACGAACGTATCTGCTCCGCCAACTGTCAAAACCGCAGTAACATCTTTATCTATTTCAGGTGGAACAGTTAATGATACTATTCTTACTACTACAAGTGGAAACGGCACTTTTTATGATGTTTGTGCTACTGTTAATGTTAAAGAAGATTTATATTTGAATAGAACAGAAGTAATGGTTTTTCCAAATCCATTTACAGATAGAACTACCTTTACATTTGCTTATGAACAAAAAAATACCGTTTTAAAAATGGTCGATGTATTAGGTAAAGAGCTAAAAAATATTGTTTTTGATGGGAAGGAATTAACTATAGAAAGAAGTGAAATGAAAAGTGGAATATATTTGTATCAGGTATTCATAAATGATATAATGGTTAATAGTGGTAAGGTTGTAATTGCTGATTAATTAACAAGTGTAATTTTTTACTTTTAGAGGCAGCAAGTATTATCCAAAAATCCAAAGAATAAAGAATTTGTTTAGTTTGTGATACTAATGTGACCAAGCTATAGTTACATGAAAAATACTTTTATTCTAATCGTGCTTGCTGGGTTATTTTCTTGTGGAACTGAATCTCATACCTATACAAGTAATACATATTTTGATTGTGATAAAAACAATGAATTTAAACCAACTGCTGATAAAGAAGCATTAGTATTTGCTATTATAGAAAGGGCTGCTGTTGTCGCTAAAGATGTACCTGATTATGGTTATTGAAGGATAAAAAGCGAATTTATATCAATAGAACTTATTATTCTAAGTTTCGTGGTGCATCCAGTCAGATATTGTCGAATATGAATTTAAAGACAACGAAATTCCATCTAAGATTAATGATGTTAGATTTTGTTTAAAGTCAAAAAGCGAATTACAAAGAATAGCCGATAGCACTACTGATTTTGTCTTTTTAACTCTAGGTGTAAACTCTGGAAATATAGAAATTAAAGAGAATGTTGCTACAATTGGAATTAGAACAGGTTGGCAACTCCAAACAAATGGAAGAAAGCTTTATTTAAGCGGTGAGGCTATGTTCTACAATGTAAAAAAGTAGATGGTAAATGGACATACGAGAAGACTTTGGAAAACTGGATTTCATAAGACGATAGGTGCATATTTACTATCAAAATTGGATACCAATGAGATACTATTTATACAATAAAAGCTGTCCTGATCGTTGGATTGGTTTGTAAAATAGATTGTTTTTAAAAACGAACGACTGCAAATCAATGATTTGCAGTCGTTTATGGCATTTAGCCGTGATCCCGCTGGGATTCGAACCCAGGACCCCTACATTAAAAGTGTAATGCTCTACCAACTGAGCTACGGAATCTGATCTACACTATAAAATAGCCCAAAACCTGTTTTGGGAGTGCAAATATAGAAGCATTATTTTATTTTGCAAAGCCTTTTTTTTAAAAAGGGTAACTATTTTTTGTAACATTGATTTTACTGGGCTTTCAGCCTGCAATGGTTCATAAAAAATGATCCGGCTTTTTTGCGATTATCTCCTAAAAAATGCTATAATTGTATATATATCCTAATACTCTAAAAATGGCAAAATTCTTCCTGACAGGTTATATGGGCAGCGGTAAAACTACCGTGGGTAAAAAACTGGCTGCAAAGTTTGAGTATGAGTTCATTGATCTTGATCATTTTATTGAATCAGAATATAAACTGACAATTCCTGAGATATTTGCCACCAAAGGTGAAAATGAGTTCAGGGCTATGGAAAACAATGCTCTAAAAAAGGTGATTGAAAAGGATAACCTTATAGTGGCTTGTGGCGGTGGAACTCCTTGTTATTATAACAATATGGAGTTAATGAATAATAATGGCATTACCGTATATATAAAAATGAGCGCTGATGCATTGGTCAGCCGTCTTTCAAACGCGAAAGAAAAGCGCCCGCTGATCGCTAATAAAACGGAAGATGAATTACGGAAATTTGTTGCAAGACAGTTAGAGAAACGGGAGGATTTTTACCATAAGGCACAATATACCGTAAAAGGAAAAGATCTGGATGTGGATGAACTGGCTACGTTTGTAAAACAGCAGGTAGGGGCATAACTAGTTTACTAGTTTATTGGTCATTAGTTATTGGTTACAGGTATCATGATCGGGTTAATTGAGGAAGGCTCTATATTACTTATTTAACTATTCCTAAATCCTTAATCTTTAAATCCTTAATTTACCTACTGCCTATTGTTCAATTGCCCAATTATCTACTGTTTCAAAGGCCTTGCATAGGACAATACATCTTTATCTGTAATAGTTTTATCACAAAGAATGATCAAACGTTCCACCACATTTCTGAATTCACGGATATTCCCGGTCCAGTTTATTTTTTGAAGCTCTTTGATCGCTTCTTTTGTAAAGCTCCTTAAAGGCATTCCGTACTCTTCACAGATCTGTTTTAAAAAATGATCCGCTAATAAAGGAATATCTTCTTTGCGTTCATTCAAAGAAGGAACATGAATAAGAATAACGCTCAGACGGTGGTAAAGATCTTCACGGAAATTTCCTGCGGCAATTTCTTTTTGGAGATCTTTATTGGTTGCCGCTATTACACGTACATTCACTTTGATCTCTTTTTCGCCGCCAACACGCGTAATTTTATTTTCCTGTAAAGCACGTAATACCTTTGCTTGTGCCGAAAGGCTCATGTCGCCGATCTCATCTAAAAAAATGGCACCGCCTTCGGCTTGTTCAAATTTGCCTTTGCGCTGACTAATTGCAGATGTAAAAGCACCTTTTTCATGCCCGAACAATTCACTTTCTATCAATTCACTTGGTATAGCGGCACAATTCACTTCAATAAGAGGTGCGTTTGCACGATTACTTTTTTCATGTAACCAGCGTGCCACTAATTCTTTTCCGCTTCCATTGCCACCGGTGATCAATACCCGAGCATCTGTTGGTGCCACGCGTTCTATCATTTCCTTTATTTGTGTGATGGCTTTGGATTCACCCACCATATCGAAGGTTTTATTCACCTTCTTTTTCAAAACTTTTGTTTCAGTTACCAAAACTGATTTGTCCATCGCATTGCGGATGGTTACCAGTAAGCGGTTCAGGTCAAGAGGTTTGGCAATAAAATCAAAGGCACCTTTTTTAACGGCTTCTACAGCGGTTTCAATATTTCCATGTCCGGAGATCATAACTACCGGGGTATCGGCAGCTATCTGCATGATCTTATCCAATACTTCAATGCCATCCATTTTTGGCATTTTTATATCGCAAAGGATGATATCATATCTGTCCTTTTTGATCAATTCTATCCCTTCAGAGCCATCCGCGGCTTCTTCCACCTGGTACTTTTCATATTCTAATATTTCACGTAATGTTTTGCGAATACTTTTTTCATCATCAATGATCAGAATTTTTGCCATCTTAAGAAATTATGAATTATAAATTATGATTATAAATGTAGAACTAAATTAACAACCTTGGGATCAGTTATATAATTCATCATTTATAATTTAACATTTCATGTAATACGCCTTCTTTTAAAGAATAAGTAGACAGCCGCATTTTTTTAATATCAAAGGATGAAAGCACCATTTGAACCAGTATACTTGAAATGACGATCATATCTACACGCATTATAATTAAGCCCTCCATTTTTAAACGATCTTTTTTAGTTGATCTAATAATACTTTCATAAATAATTTTAAAATCATCCAACTTAAAAGTATATTCTGTTAGATCATCTAAAATATCAGGAGAGTAAAAACGACAGGCGATCATATCTGCGAATGAATCAAAAGAACCGGAAGCCCCTATCAGTTCTGTTACCGGGTGTTTTTTCACTGCGTCAAAAAGCGGTTTTAATTCCTGTTTTATATAAATACAAATTTCATTTAACTGAACTTCGGTAATGGGATCAGAAGGTTGAAATCGTTCAAGCAGCCTGGCGGCACCCAGTAAAAAGCTATATTTCCATACGATCCCATTTTTACTGGCAATAATAAATTCGGTACTGCCACCGCCAATATCCATAACCAAAGAAAGTTCATTTTGCATTTGTACGGCATTACGCACTCCATAATAAATAAGCTCAGCCTCTCTTTCGCCGGAAATAGATTGAACTGCAATTCCTGTTTCTTGTTTTATTATATCTAAAAATAACTTACCGTTAGAAGCATCCCTGATAGCTGATGTGCCAAAAGCATATACATCTTTTGCATTGTATTTTTCTATCTGTTTTTTGTAATTGTTAATTGCATCAATGCCTCTTTGAAAAGGAATGGGTTCTATAATTCCTTTATTGATACCGCCTTCGCCAAGTTTAACGGAAACTTTAGTTTGAAATAATGTTTGATACGTTTTATCGGAGTTAACTTCTACAATGAGTAAGTTAAAGGTATTGGTGCCTAGATCAATAATGGCAATGCGGCTCATAAATCAAGTTGAAAGTTTGAAAGTCCAAAGTTAAAAGTTTTTAAACTTGCAACCTGAAACTTGAAATTAAATTATCCTTTGTAGAAAAGCCATTTCCCTAATTCTTTCCAGCTTACTTTTTTACCATACATTAAAATGCCTGTACGATAGATGCGGGCTGCAAGCCAAGTAGTTATAAAAAACCCTGCTATTAATAACGACATTGATAATAATACCTCCCACATAGGAACCCCAAAAGGCAAACGCACCATCATCACTACAGGCGATGTAAGAGGGATCATGGAAAACCAAAATGCCATTGAACTTTGTGGATCCTGGATAACGCTTTGTGCTATTACAAATGAAAAAATAAGCGGGATCGTAATGGGTAACATGAATTGTTGTGTATCCGACTCATTATCCACAGCAGAGCCAATAGCAGCGAACAATGCAGCATACATCAAATATCCGGCAAGGAAATAAAATAAAAAACACCACAGAATAGAGATCATATCCACATTTTTAAAATCATTCCACACTTTAGTGACCTGGTTAGGTTGTTTTATTTTTTTCATATTGGTATAATCCAGATCAGCACCCACTTTTATCACTTCTTCTTTTTGTTGTATCTGTTTCAGGTCAATATCCTGTAAAATAGTAACTGCAGCAATACTGTATATGCTTGTGGTTAATATTACCCACAGTAGGAATTGGGTCAACCCCACCAATGCAACCCCAATGATTTTTCCCATCATGAGTTGAAATGGTTTCACAGAAGAAAGGATAACTTCTACTATGCGGTTTGTTTTTTCTTCCATTACTCCACGCATTACCTGCACGCCATATAAGAAAATAAACATATAGATCAAAATGCCTGAGGTAAGTCCGATAGACATGTATAAGCCTGTATTCGTCTTTTTACTTTTGCCACTGGATTCAAGCTCTTCAGTTATCAGTTCAAATCTGGATCCGTCTTCCGCTGCTTTAATGGTATTGATATTTACCATATTCTTTGCAAGAATAACATCATACATCATTTTATTTAATGTGCTGCGTATGTATTCTTCTGTAGCAATACCCAATTGCTTTTTGTAAAATATTTTTATGGCGCCTTTGCCTTCAAGTATATTGCGGGGGATATAAAGTATGGCATCATAATCGGTATCATAAAACCTGGCTTGTGCTTCTTCAAATGATACTTCAGGATAATCGAAATGAATGAATTTTTTTTCGGGAATTAATCCTATAAATAAATAACTTTCATCTATCACTTCTATTTTTTGTGTATCCGGTTTCTGCATTGCCAGCCAAATGGGTACGATCAGAATACCCGCCATTAAAAGAGGGCCAAGAATGGTCATGATGATAAATGACTTTTTCTTCACCCTGGAAAGGTATTCTCGTTTTATTATTAGCAGGATCTTATTCATCAATTATTTAGACATATAACTCAACTTATAACTTATTCCGTAAAATTACTTTGTGTTCCCAATGGATTTTCTGCATTTACTTTTGCAATAAAAATATCATTCATGCTGGGTACAATTTCTTTGAAGGATTGAATTTGTGCCACAGGAATAATTGCCTGTAGTAGTTCATTGGCTGTAGTTTTTCCTAATAATCTCACCTTAACTTTATTGTGGTCTTCCTCAATAGTATGTTCAATCAATTCGGCCCCCGACCATAATGCATTGGTAAAACCCATCATATTTCCTGTAAATTCCAATTCCAATATATTTGATTTATGTTGTTTACGGATATCTTTTACAGAACCATCCAGGATCTTTTTTGATTTATTTATGAGTGCAATATTATCACACAATTCTTCAACAGATCCCATATTGTGAGTTGAAAATAAAATGGTAGATCCCTGTTTTTTTAAGTGCAGGATCTCATTTTTTATCAGGTTGGCATTGATCGGATCGAAACCGCTGAAAGGCTCATCCAAGATCAATAATTTAGGTTCATGAAGTACAGTAACGATGAACTGAACTTTTTGCTGCATTCCTTTGGAAAGTTCTTCTACCTTTTTATTCCACCAGGTTTCCATTTCAAATTTCTGGAACCATACTTTTAATTTCTTTTTTGCTTCCGCTTTGGGCATGCCTTTTAATTGCGCCAGGTACAAGGCCTGTTCTCCCACTTCCATCTTTTTATACAAACCGCGTTCTTCAGGCAAATAACCGATCTGTTCAATGTGTTTGGGATTGAGTTTTTCGTTTTCAAAAAAGACTTCGCCTTTATCAGGTCCGGTGATCTGATTAATGATGCGAATCAATGAAGTTTTACCTGCTCCGTTGGGACCCAGTAAACCGAAAATACTTTGGTAGGGAATATCCAAACTCACATCATTCAATGCGGTGTGAGCAGCATAATTTTTAACTATATTCTTTGCAGATAAAATGGTCATTAGTCATTAATGATTGTCATTGGTCATTGGTCATTGTCATTGGTCATTGTCATTGGGATGGTAATTACTACAACCCTAATGACCAGTATCCCAATTTCCTATTGACTATTTAATCAAAATATTGTTTCATGCGTTCAAAAAAACCTTTATCCTTTTTGCCCGGATTCGGTTTGAAATTTTCAGACTCACGCAAACCTTCTAAAATATTTTTTTCTTCTTTTGTCAATTGTTGTGGGGTCCACACGTTGATGTTCACCAAAATATCTCCGCGGGAGTAACTATTAAGATCAGGTAATCCTTTGCCTTTTAAGCGTAATACTTTTCCGCTTTGTGTTCCGGCATCCACTTTTACTTTTGCTTTTCCATCAATGGTTGGTACTTCTATCTGTGTACCCATGGCAGCATCCACAAAATTTATAAAGTGATCATAGAACAAATGCATGCCATCACGTTTCAAATGTTCATCTTCTATTTCTTCTATCACAATGATCAGATCTCCCGGCACACCGCCACGTGCTCCCATATTTCCTTTCCCATTTACAGAAAGTTGCATTCCATCTGCAACCCCTGCCGGGATATTAAGGCTGATCACTTCTTCATCGCGTACAATTCCATCGCCATGACAAACAGTACATTTATCGGTAATGCTTTGTCCTTCACCACCGCAAGTAGGGCAGGTGCTGGTGGTTTGCATAGCTCCAAGTATGGTATTGGTAACACGTGTTACTTGTCCGGTACCTCTGCAGGTGGAACAGGTATTGAATGCCGAACCATTTTTTGCACCGCTTCCACTACAGGATTTACAGGCAACATATTTATTTACTTTTATTTTTTTCTCAACACCATTTGCAATTTCCTCAAGTGTCATTTTTACTTTCACTCTCAGGTTAGAGCCTCGGTTTACACGTTTCCCGCCACGACCTCCAAATCCTCCGCCTCCAAAATGCCCGCCGAAAATATCACCGAACTGACTGAAGATATCTTCCATATTCATGCCGCCAAAACCACCACCTCTGCTACCAAAGCCTCCTGCACCACCTACACCTGCATGGCCGAATTGATCATACCGTTGTTTCTTTTCCGGGTTGCTCAAAACTTCATAGGCTTCAGCAGCTTCTTTGAATTTTTCTTCCGCTGCCTTATCTCCGGGATTTTTATCAGGATGATATTTAATAGCCATTTTGCGATATGCCTTTTTTATTTCATCGGCAGCCGCATTTTTTTGTACTTCTAATATCTCGTAATAATCTCTTTTACTCATATTTCCGTTATCAGTTATTGGTTAACAGTTATCTGTCTTAAATATAACTATTAATCTAAATTTATTTTTTCACTTTGCCAAGAAACTCATCAGACTTGAATTTGATACTTTTGGCATAAGTGTTTATTATTTCATTTAAAAGTATTTTTTGGCTTCTTTTATCGAAGTTTTATTGTATAGATGGCTCATAATATGATTTGTTAAGTCGTCATATTCATCAGATGGAGCTCCACCTTTAATAAGTCCACAGGGATCAAATTCATTGATAAGAGTAGTAATTGTAATAAAGTTCCATTTGTGTTTTTCTTTAGCTCTCTATACCATTAACTGATAACCATTAACCAATAACTACTGTCCGATGACTACTTTCGCAAATCGGATTATTTTCCCATTCAGGGTATAACCTTTTTCCAGTTCTTCAATTACTTTACCTTTCAGATCCTCAGATGGGGCAGGGGCATTGGTAATTGCTTCATGCAGATCCGGATTAAAAACTTCGCCCAGCGATTTCATTTCTTCTAATCCTTTTTGAGTGAGTGTGGATTTTAATTTGTTGTAAACCAGGTTTACACCATCATTCACTGCATTAATATCCTTGGTTTCGGTATTTGCTTTTATAGCGCGTTCAAAATCATCCAGTACGGGTAAAATATTCTTAAACACATCTTCCCCGCCTGATTGTATTAGCTCCATTTTTTCCTTCGAGGTACGTTTGCGAAAATTATCAAACTCTGAATATAAACGCAGGAATTTATCATTCAACTCATTTACTTTTGCTTGCAACTCCGCTATTTTTGCATCTTTTTCATCTTCAAACTGGCTTTTTTCCCCGGATTGAGTTTCTTCAGTTGTTTGTTGTTCTTCGTTCCGGCTGCTTTGTTCATTCACTGTTTCGCTCTCTTTCTCGTGTGTATTCATTTTCTTAAATATGTTTTTTATTTTTTTCATTCCATAACCTTTTTAAAGAAGGATTTAATGGTGCCTTTACCTCTCAAATTGTTTGCCAGCGAAGATAAGCAGACAATTTGGCATTGTTGTTAAATTAAAAAGACAAAACCCCAAAGTTTTGTCATTTTAAATATAATAAATATCTATATTATTTTGTAAACTTAAACTCCGTTCGCCGGTTTTTTTGATGTTCGGTTTCATTGCAGTCGACCCCATTTTTGCAGCGGTTCATTATTTGGCTTTCACCCAAACCTGTCGCTACTAATCTTTCTTTTTCGATACCTTGTAAAATAAAATACTGCATTACTTTATGTGCTCGTTTTTGCGACAATGTTACATTGTAGGCATCTTCTCCTTTCGCATCTGTATGGCTCGCAACTACTAGCTTTAACGATTTATTTGCTTCCATGGCGATGATGATCTTATCCAGTTTTCCTATGGATTCATTTTTAATTTCAGCGGAATTAGGATCATAATAAATATATTCGATAACTGTAAGTTGTGATTCTTTAGAGGCGCCAAATTTTCTCAGGGTCAGTTCGGTATCTTCTTCCTTCATTTTGGTTAAAATATTCACATCATTTGGCAACAATTCATATACAAAGCCTTTTTTAGTTTTAATAAAACTTTTTATTATGGTACCATCCGGTTTCGCTGCATACAATTGCCCGTCTTTTATTTTGGTATTATCATCAAAGGCTACGTTCAGTTTATAAGATTCATTTGCATTCAGATCTTTGAAAGAAAATGCCCCTGCATTATCTGTAACGGTTGTTTGAACTTCACGTTCCTTTTGATCTTGCAGCATTATCTTTTGGTTGGTTATGGGTTTAGTTCGATTTTTACCGGTAACCAGCTTACCGTTATATTCAGTAGTTGTATTAGAGGAAGGGATCAGGCTTTTTTCACCGATCTTTAACGTAATGCTGAGGTCTTTGACCTCTTTATTCCTTGATTTTTCATTGGTTACTTCTACCTGTATATCTTTTAATACAAAATCTTCCCCGGGAATATATTTACTAAGCAAACGAATGGTTTCTTCATTGAACCGAAATCCCAGGTTTTTGCTGGCTGTAATTTTATTAGGGTTTCTTTTTGAATCAAGGTTAGTAAAAATACAGGTATAAGAAAGTAGTTTTACATCCGTTTTAGGATCTTTATTGATCAAGGTAATAGAAGGGTATTGAAGGATGTCCTCAACAGAAGCGGTATTGCCATCTCCAAAAGAGGCGATCCTGACCTCAATATCATTTTGTGCCACTGAAAACTTTAATACCGTGAACGACAATAAAAAAAAGAAACACTTTAAAAATAATTTCATTCGTTGTTTTTAAAAAATCTATCAAAGCTAAACAAAAATAAATTAATAACGTTAACTACATAGATCCCGATACGTTGCACTATCGGGATAATTCGACTAAGAACTTTTGCTTAGTGCTTCACACCCGCAAAAGTCAAGTCTTATTAAATAAAAAAGACAGGATCCTTTCGAATACTGTCCTTTTTTCTGGAAGAAAAAATTTTAATTTTTTGAGGCAGCTAGTTTCGACAATTCATTTTCCAGGCCAGGGCCTCTTAATGATTGTCCTTTTGCTACAATAATACCATTCTCATCTATCAGGAAACCGGCTGGAATGGAATTAACTCCATAAACCGCGGCTCCTTTTGATTGCCATCCGCCCAGGTCACTTACATGATTTTCCCAGATCAAACCATCTTTTGCAATGGCATTGATCCATGCATCCTTGTTATTATCCATGGATAAACTGTATACCGTAAATCCTTTTGCTTTTTTATTGAATTTAGTGTCTTTGTACTTATTGTAGGTAGCTACTACAAACGGATTTTCCCTCCGGCAGGGGCCACACCAGGAAGCCCAAAAATCGATCAGCACGATCTTACCCTTTAGGGAGGAAAGTGCGATCTCTTTATCCTGAGGATTTTTAAATTTCAAGTCAGGCGCTTTATTGCCTACTTCAAGTCCAACTATTGCCTCACCCGGATCTTTCGAGTTAGGTTCGCTTTTAATGAATCCGAATGCAAATACAGATACGGCGGCCAGAACTAATAAAATGTTTGTTTTCTTCATGGATGTAAATTTAGAATTTTTTTATCATTTGCCAATAGAAATATTCGCATCTGAACATGCTCATAAATTACGAAAAATTTAAGATGGCAGATGATTGCTTACTTCCTTACAATTTGTGCGCCAAGTTTTTGCAGACGGGTATCAATATTTTGATATCCACGGTCGATCTGCTCTATATTATGGATGGTGCTTTTGCCGTTTGCAGATAGCGCCGCTATTAAAAGCGATACCCCTGCACGTATATCGGGAGAGGTCATGGAAATACCTTTTAACTGATGCTGGCGGTTCAGGCCGATAACTGTTGCACGGTGCGGATCACAAAGAATGATCTGAGCACCCATATCGATCAGTTTATCAACGAAAAACAGGCGACTTTCAAACATTTTTTGATGGATCAATACGGTTCCTTTTGCTTGTGTGGCTACTACCAGAACGATACTCAAAAGATCGGGAGTTAGGCCGGGCCAAATGGCATCAGCAATGGTTAAAATAGAGCCATCTATGAATGTATCAATTTCATAATTTTCCTGTGAAGGGATAAAAATATCATCACCTCTGCGCTCCAGCTTAATGCCGAGTCGTTGAAAAGTACCGGGAATCACTCCCAGTTCATCATACGCTACATTTTTAATGGTAATTTCGGACTGGGTCATGGCAGCAAGGCCAATAAAACTGCCTATTTCGATCATATCGGGCAGCATCCTGTGAGTAGTTCCTTTTAAATATTCCACACCTTCAATAGTAAGTAAATTAGATCCGATGCCGCTTATTTTAGCACCCATCCGGTTCAGCATTTTGCATAATTGCTGCAGATACGGTTCACAGGCAGCATTGTAAATGGTGGTGATGCCTTTTGCCAGGACGGCTGCCATTACGATATTGGCAGTACCCGTTACGGATGCTTCATCCAAAAGCATATAACAGCCTTTCAGATTTTTAGCTTCTACTTTATAAAAATCATTTGCTTCATCATAAATAAATTTTGCACCCAGGTTTTGAAAACCAATGAAGTGCGTATCCAGCCTGCGCCTTCCAATTTTATCACCACCGGGTTTAGGGATGTAACCTTTGCCGAATCGTGAAAGCAATGGCCCAACGATCATGATCGAACCTCGTAAACTCCCGCCTTTCTTTTTGAATTCAGCTGAATTCAGATAATCCACATCTACATTATCAGCCTGGAAAGTATATTCCTCATGTCCCGTTTTTTCGATCTTCACACCCAGGTCACGTAACAGATCAATGAGTTTATTTACATCCACGATATCAGGAATATTACCGATCACTACTTTTTCTGGAGTTAACAGCACCGCGCATAAAATTTGCAATGCCTCATTTTTAGCGCCTTGCGGGATGATCTCACCTTTTAGTTTTTTTCCGCCAATGATTTCGAATACACTCATCTTGATAGTTTAAAGTTTAATGTTTAAAGTTTCCCAAACACTTATTACGAAGTACGAATTAAAATGGCAAGAGTTGGAAGTGTAATATTGGTTTTTACCAACTGTGGATTGTTAATAGAGAAGATGAAAGTATTAAATAGGGCCAAAAGCCGCAATGAAGATAAAATTAATATTTCTTATCAAAATCTTCAGAAAAGAAATCTTCGGGAGATATTTTGTGGATATCTAAAAGTCGAAATAGATTTTTTAATGTAATATTTCCTCCATTTTCGTGTTTCCAATAACCTACACGAGGAATACCAAAATCCCATGCAAAATGCTCATAAGACGTATAACCCATTTTTATACGTAATTTTTTTAAGCGTTGCCCTACCACAAGCAATCTTTTCTCCTTTCTTTCTGTTTTCATTCAGTACAAAAGTGAAACGATTGTTTATTTTATTTTACGTAATAAAATATATATAATATATTATGTTATTGGAAAATAAAGACTATCATTGCATTAAATAATAGTATTTAAATTTTAAAAATAAAAAGATGAAAACAATTAAATTTTTAGGGATCTTGGCTTTTATCATAGTGTATTTAAGTGTAAGCGCTCAAATTAAAGTATATAGCGGGGGCAATGTATGTGTTGGCTCAACTTCAACAACGCCAAATAAGCCGCTTGTTGTGGCAAAATCAGGCGGAATAAGAATATTACAAACTGCTTTTGCCGATTCTACCAACGAATTAACATTTGGAGATAATGGTCAGATCAGAAGTAAAGACAATAACCATCGAATAATTTTTGACCGATCCAACAATATTTTGGAATTAAGAGAATATGGTGATCTGTATTTTTCACCTGGTGCAACATCAGGTGCCAGAACTCAAAAAGTCACTTTTACATCAGCCGGAAATATTAATTTAAATGGCGCAAGCAATTCATATCAGATAAATGGTGCTAAAATGGTGTGGCATAATGGACAAACATCAGATATGTTCGTTGGATTTAACGCAGGCAATGCGACTATGTCAGGTCATAATAATACATACCTCGGATCACATGCAGGTTTTGTAACTACATCAGGCGACGCTAATACTGCACTAGGATACGCTACATTACGCAATACAACTACTGGTTATAGTAATACTGCACTAGGATGGGCCGCATTGTATACTAACACTAGTGGTGCTTATAATACTGCCATTGGTAATTCGGCTTTGAACTCAGGTACAACAGGTAATTATAATACAGCATTGGGTAATAGTGCCGGTTTTTCGATTACTACAGGATCAAATAGTACTTTTGTTGGCTATGGGGCTAATGCAAATGCAGGAACCTATTCTAATTGTGCTGCCATTGGTAACGGAACTGTGGTTACTGCTTCTAATAAGATGTTCTTTGGAAATTCTTCAATAACTCATATCCAGGGTCAGGTACTTTTTACTACTTATTCAGATGGCCGCTTTAAAACAGATATAATAGAAAATGTAAAAGGCCTGGAGTTTATAAATAAACTTCGTCCTGTTACCTATAAAATGGATACTAAAGCGCTTGACGATTTTATTATTCAAAATATGCCCGACAGTATTAAGGCCAAGCATCGGGAAGGAATGGATTTTACACCTTCAAAAGCGATTATTCATTCCGGTTTTATAGCGCAGGAAGTTGAACTAGCTGCTCAACAAGTCGGATTTGTATCTTCAATTGTGAGTGTTCCGTCAAATGCTAATGATCCGTATGCCCTTTCTTATGCAGAAATTGTTGTGCCATTAGTAAAAGCGGTACAGGAGCTTAGCAAAACTGCCGATAGTTTGGAAACAAAAACACAAAATCTTGATTCAACTAATACAGCAAAAGATGAGGCCCTTCAAGCCATGCAAAATCAAATAAACCAATTGGAATCATTAATTAATTCTTGCTGCAATATCGACAAGTCAATGCAACGAAATAATTCAGGACCAGAATCAATAACCAATTCAAATGAGGTGCAATTGAACAATAAAAATATAGTGCTTTATCAGAACAAGCCCAACCCTTTTAACAATCAGACTGTTATCGAATATTACATTCCTGAAAATAGCTTCCAATCGTTTATTCTGATATTTGATATGCAGGGCAAACTACTGAAAACAGTATCATTAGAGCAAAAAGAAAACGGAAGTATAAAAATTGATGCAAGTAGTCTGCTTCCCGGAATGTATATGTACAGCTTGGTAGTTGATAACAAAGAAATGGATACAAAACGTATGATTTTAACAGAGTAAGTTCCGTAAATTAATGAGTACAACTTAAAACAAAAAATTATGCGTAAATTAAAATATACACTGATACTTGTTGCAATGTTTGTGAGCATAAAAATAACAAAAGCGCAACCTTCTAATGACCCTGCATGGATTCTTCAACCTAATACTACGTATGGAGGAACAGAAGAATTTAATGCAACTTTGGATTTTACCAATAAATGGCATCCTATGTATCCTTGGGGAGATTATAAAGGGCAGGCTGAAATAAATTATCCTGCGAATTTAATACAAACTACCGGAACAACTCTAAAAATTAAAGCAGACACGCTATATCCTCCTGTCAGAAAGTACAATCCGCAGTACAGTATTGCTTCAGACGATAGTGTGACAGTTGTTTACCAGGGAGGCAACTTACAATCCAGAAGAAATTTAAGTGGCAATGATATATATAAGTTTGGATATCTTGAAATTTATGCCAAGTTACCTCAGGATTCAGTTTATCCATTATGGCCAGCTTTTTGGCTGTGGTCTGCAGATTCAGATTGCGATTCTTTGAAATATGATGAAATTGACATTTGTGAAAATGGAGCGGGACAATCTTACTGGGGAAATGTAATGGGGACGAACTGGCATATCTTTGCTTATGGTGACTGCGACTCTAACGCAAACACGGATAATGGTCTTGATATCAACAATTTACCCATACTGCATGATGCGTTTCATAAATATGCAATAGAATGGGGGCCCGACAGAATGATCTATTATTTTGATGATATGCCCGTCAGAACTAATTATGACCCAACAGGTGTTACTGTAACACAAAATCCTATGGCAGTCATTCTGAATTTTGCAATAGATACCTGGAATTGTTATCTCCCATCAAATTGGAATGTCGGAACTTCCTTTCCTAAATCAAATACTAATTATCCACAATATTTTGAGATTGATTATTTACGATATTATAAACTTAATGCAACGCCAACAACCTGCGGTACAAATCTTACAATATGCACACCAAGCACAGATTATGGCAGCCGGGCAGTAGAAAAAACAATTAAGACAGGAGGTGTTTGCTCCCCCACTTTTAATGGAAGCAGCATCAGTAATAGTTATACTTTAAGAGCAACCGATTATGTATTAATTGATGCGGGAACTACCATAGAACCGAGCGGTTCAGGATACTTTTCAACAGAGATACTGGTTTGTCCGAATTATTAACAAATAAAAAAATTAAAATATGAAAAAAAATATCCCCTTTGTTTTAATTAGTTTTATTATTTGTACTTCATTTAATAACGGAACGATTTTGCTTTCGGATTATCGTGACGAGTATCTCGGAAATTACTTTTGTACCAGCCGTTGCCAGGTTTTGAACTCAGAACATTCCGCAATTAATACCCGTATTGACACCCGAACGATTTCGGTAACAAAAGACCCTTTGGACTCCATCTTAAAAATTGGTATTGGCACAAAAACCTACCAGGTAAAACTAAAGAACAATCTTTTATATGCTTACCCTTCAGGAAATCACTGGGGAGGGAAATTCTATGAAAGAGATAGTATTAGTTTTGTTTTGTCTGCTAGCAAAGCGCCAAATGCTTGCAGATATAATGGTAAAAGGCGCTGAAATAGTCTAACTTTGTAATTGTAACCCTGTACACATGAAAAAGATTTATATAATATCTGTTTTTTTTATCTCGATTTTTACTTCAAAGGCCCAAATCTGGTCATCTGTTAGCACAGGGACAAATGATAATATTTATGCTTTGGCAGTTTATGGTACTGAACTTTATGTAGGGGGCGAATTCAACAATGCAGGTGGTACACCTGTCAATCTTGTTGCTAAATTCGATGGAACAAGCTTTTCAAATGCCGGAAATGGAATCAGTGGTTGGTATGTTCTTGCCTTAGGCACATATGTTGGAGAGTTTTATTCGGGTGGATCATTTAATGAATCAAGTGGTGTTGGCCGGAATATTGCAAAGTGGAATGGGGCTTCATGGTCAATAGCGGGTTCTTTTGGGCCTGGTCCTGTTGGTGCATTAATTGAGTATAATGGGGAGCTTTATATTGGTGGGAGTTTCACGTTTGGCGCAAATTATATTGTAAAATGGAACGGTACAGCCTGGGTATCTGCAGGAGGGGCAAATAATACAGTTACTTCATTCTGTATTTACAATGGAGAACTTTATGCGGGAGGGACATTTACTAACATAGGAGGGATTAGCGCTAATCGTATAGCTAAATGGGATGGAATTTCCTGGTCAGCTGTTGGAACGGGTATGAATTTTTCCGTTGTGTCATTGGCCGTTTATAATTCTGAGCTTTATGCCGCAGGAACTTTTACTACAGCAGGAGGTGTTCCTGCTAGTAAAATTGCAAAATGGGACGGAACAAGTTGGTCGGCTGTTGGAACAGGAATGAATGAGAAAGTTAAGGCCTTAGCTGCATATAATAATGAGCTTTATGCAGGGGGGGATTTTACCACGGCAGGTGGTACTTCTGCCGATCACATTGCAAAATGGAATGGAACAACCTGGTCAGCCCTTGGAACAGGTGTAGATACAACTGTTAATGCATTGTGTGCATATAATGGAGAGCTTTATGTAGGTGGTGCTTTCACAAACGCAGGTGGAAATACAGCAAATCATATTGCTAAATGGGATGCAGTAGTGGGAATAAAGGAAAGCTCAATAAATGATGGTGTGAATATTTATCCTAATCCTACTAGCAATAAAATTAAAATTGAATACTTAAATAATGAGGCAATTGAACTAAAGCTGTATGATTTAGTTGGTAGAGAGGTTAGTACATCAATTAAAAGTAACAACCAAATAACAGAAATGGATGTATCTGGTCTGCCTAATGGAATTTATTTTTTACAAGGACAAACTAGTAATGGTGCAGTAAATAAAAAAGTTGTAGTGCAGCATTAAATTAAAACTACATTATCTGTTACTTCTCTTCTTAGTGTAGAAAAGTAATTATAAAAATTATCTTAAATCCTCCACCGAAATTCCCGGATAAGCTTTGGTATTAAAGGTGAAATCTGTGTCCGGTATAGGGCTGTTCCCGGCAAATGATTTGATCACATAGGAGTGGGTCGTACCATCTTTCATCATCATTTTTACACTTGCGATCTGTTTTTTAACCTTATCAATAAACAATTTAACGGTATGGAATTTTTTCTTGTCCGGATTTAAAGGGAACAGACTGATGGTTTGTGTAGTGGCGTCTTCGGTATCAAATTTATATTTATAACCTTTTTCATACAATGTAAAAATGGTAGATGGGTTAATGGCATCATCGTTACCCACTTCCATGTCTTTTATTTGTACTTCGTTAGCATCTTTGATATGATCCCAAACCGTTTTACCATCACAATAGATAACATGTCCGGGGATCTCCAATTTGTATTTGTCGCCTTTGGTTTGGATCTTTCCGTTTTGAGTATCCTTTGACTTATCTTTTTTTTCAACGGTAAAAGCAAACTCTGCTTTAATGGTTGTAAACGCTTTTGTTTTTGCGCTCAGGTCATCTAAAATGGTTTTAGCTTTCGAATCATTTTGAGCATTAATAGTAAATGCTGACACCGCAATGAATGTAATAAGTGCTATTTTTTTTGTAAGCATTTTTTTTAGATTTTACTCTACCAATTTATGTAGAAAATTAGACTTTGTCAGTTGGTTGAT
>JBQTHQ010000090.1:0-48589 GCA_052389695.1 Bacteroidota bacterium
GAAGAATATAACAGCATGGAAGAGCAGAGCCTGACAGATATGGAGAGAAGGCAGTTTTTAGGCCTATGCAGCAATGGGTTACATCACAGCCTTAATGACTATTACCTGCAATCAGAACCGGAGGGAAAAGCACCATTGGGAGAAACACCATCTCCCGAAGAAAATAAGAGAAAAGGGAAATTGAAAAGGGAATCCGGTGATAATTTAACCAAGTTAAACCAGGAGCAAACAGCCCTTTTATATCAATACCTGCAAACAGGTAGATTTATTCTCAAAGATGAGTACCTGAATAATAAACTGGCAGGAGAAGCCTTTTCCATTCTAACGGGATATAGCCCAGATGCTTTACGCCAAAATTTCAGTAAAGCGGAACTCGAACGAATTGCAACTAAAAAAAATCTGACCGATCTGTTTAATGCCATAACCAACCTGCGTATCTTGATTGATAAGGATTTGAAGGATAAAAAATAAATCTTCCCACTTTCCTGAACCTTCAGGAACCCTATAAAATATGACATTTAGCCCCTCCTTTGCAGCGTAAACTAAAACGTTGTAAAATGAGTGTATCTTTTTTAACCAATCTTTCCGAGCAGGAATTCAAGGAATTTCTAAAGGAAGCGGTCAAGGAGGTCTTAGGTGAATCCCTGATCGCAAAAACAGCATTACCGGAAATCTTAAATGTCCAGCAGGCAGCCGGATTTCTGAAACTGCAAGTCACCACCCTGTACGAAAAAACTTCACGAAGGCTGATCCCGCATTTCAAAAAGGGGAATAAGCTCTATTTCCATTTATCTGAATTACAGCAATGGATTCAGGAAGGGAAAGTAAAAACCCATGAGGAAATTTCATGTGAAGCCATCACGTACACGCTTAACAACCAAAACAATCCTGCTGAAAAAAAATTAAAATTAACATTAACTAAAAAATCAAAACCATGAGAAGAATTGCATTTGAAGTACCAATCGAGGTGATTGCTGACTTCACAGAAAAGTTAACCGAACTGGAATTAGAAAATTCCATTATAGGAAGAAATGATGATGACGAAATCGAAGTAGTAGTGTTTTATGAGAGAGATAAAACAAAACAAGTGGATGAGTTGGAGGAATACCTTGAAGAACTCAAAGACGGTTTGGAGGATGAGGAAACCGAGCAGGACCAGGATGAAGACTAAAGCCTCTTAACACAGGTTAATTTTAATTAACCTGTTGTTTTAAATAACCGTAAAAAGCAGTCGCAGAGTGTTTATTACGGTTATTATTAAATCAAAAAACAGACGTCTGAAACGTCTGAAATCAAAAAAATACTGATTAACAGGAATATTAAAACAGGACAAAATGAAAACGTGTTTAATGTGCAAAGAACCCTTTTCGGGCAAACGTACAGATTCGATTTTTTGCTCCAGTTCATGCAAGGCAAAACACTGGGAGCTGAAAAAG
Source organism: Bacteroidota bacterium (assembly GCA_052389695.1). Taxonomy (GTDB): domain Bacteria; phylum Bacteroidota; class Bacteroidia; order 2-12-FULL-35-15; family 2-12-FULL-35-15; genus 2-12-FULL-35-15. Next base: position 1,437 of record JBQTHQ010000090.1, read on the forward strand.
CAGGGTAAATTAAACGGTCTGGAAGGAATAAAGCTAATACCCGTTATACCACAATCAGCAGGGAACAATCAGATAAAAGAAGCAGAAAATTTAGAACCCCTGCAAAATGTAGTCGGAGATATAAAAATAAACAACCATAAAAATCAGGCTGAAATGAATGGCAAAGAAATCCCTTTGCCAGCTCAATATATAAACAAGTACGTAAAGGAGGATAATTTTTATTTTCTTTTATATCAGGGTAAACTGGTACAATGCAGGAAAGATATAAGCACCTACGAAAATGAGATTAAACGATTAACCGGCCTTGTTGAAAGCGAAAAAAAACGCAATGGAAGCGGTTTGTGTTTGGCAACAGCAGGCACAGGACTATGGCTTGGCTTTGACCTTAGCGCACCCAAATTTAAACCCGAAGAAATTACAATCAGGGACAAGAACGGGAAACGTATTCCGTATAACAAAAGAAAAATTCCGGCTGTAAAAAATGAAAATTCCGGTGATCGCCTTTTCTCTGCTATTTTGGGCGGTTTATTGGGTGCAGGAGTAGGAGGACTTATTAATTCCTTAACATCTGACAGCAGGGAGCAGTCGAAAATCACAAACATTAAAAATTACGAAAAGCAAATTACTCAATGGCAATCTTATATACCAATCCTGAAACAACAGGAAAAACAAATCCTTTCAGAACAGTCCAAATACCCACCCTTTGAATTAAAGGAAGTTAAAATAGTAAACCCTGCTTATACAGTAGCATTAAAACAAATTGAAGCACAGAAATTAATAACACAACAAAACTTAGAAGGATTAAATAAGGATAATAAACAAAACATCCCTCCTGATATTAAAATACAAACCGAAGAATTTGAAAACGGCAAAATTGTTTCAATGCAACAGATCGCAAACATAAAACATCCCCTTCTTAATTTTCAGGGCAAATGGAGGGCTTTTTTCGGTTTGCCTCAAACCAATTTCTTTTGTGTGATACATGGCATGAGTGGAGAAGGAAAAACAAATTTCTCCATGCAGTTTGCCAAGTACCTTGCAGAAACTTTTGGCAAGGTGCTATTTGTAAGCGGAGAAGAAGGTTTTGCTCCTACCTTTCAGCAAAAGATAAAATTATTAGGGGCTGATTCTGTTATCAACTTGTATGCAGGGGATATACGCACAGGGAAAGAATTACTAAATGAAGTGCCCAATAATAAATTTCATTTTATTGTCATTGATAGTTTGAACAACATGGGTATTGACCCTGACCTGATGAGGCAGATAAGAAATAAATTTAAACATTCAGCAATCATTGCCATTTGTCAGAGCACCAAAGATGGTAAGGTACGTGGTTCATATGAAATGATACATGACAGCGATATAGCGGTAAAAGTAACTAATGGCATTGCAGTAACTACAAAGAATCGTTTTAAGGAAAAGAATATGGAATTTGATGTTTTTGAAGCAATGCGTAAAAAAGAATTACCTTCTTCTTTTATGCTAAGTAGAAAAAAGGATAATGATGATCCGGGGATGGATATAAGCTTAAGGAATACGATTTGACCTATTTTGTTAATGGTCAGCTTTGATGACGAGGAAGTAAACAATTTTCAGATGCAGTTCAGTAAAAATTTTGGCAAAGTGATCTATCTAAAAGCTGAAGATGGATTTGCTCCTAACTTTCAACAAAAGATAAAATCATTGGGCGCTGATATACGAACAGGGAAAAAATGGATTCGTATTTAAGGAATACTATATAATTCCATTGCAAAAAAATAGAGAGTTACAAATAACTTAGTAATTCTATACCAAAATCATCTATAGAAATTGCTTTGTTTGTTAAAAGGATAAAACCGGATTTTTTTTTTGGACTGACAGCTAAATAACTACTGAATCCACCATTCATTCCATTATGCCATAAATAAGACCTAAATCCTATCAGAGACAATAAAAAACCATACTTATGCCATCCCATAGCTACATTTTTTGTTTGCAGTCGATGAGTAGAAGATAAAATATTCCCTATTGACGTATCTTGGTAGATGTTCGCTTTAATAAATTTAAGCATATCTGAGGAAGTTGAGAACAAGCAACCTGCTCCAGCAAAAGCATTATTTTTCCAATAAGGGGTTTGTGTGCCTAACCAGGTGTAACCTAATGCTATATCTAAAGGGACAATGGTTTCAATGTCCTGCTTGGTATTAGTCAATGAGAGCGGAAAATTCAGGAGTTCTTCTACTGCTATATCATAACTCAATCCCGTTTTGAGTTGAACAATGTCTCCTAAAATACCAAATCCAAAATTAGAATATAAGTATATATTTTCTCCGAGGGGAATTCCCTTTTCAAATAATTCGTAAAAATCGGCTTGTAAAATGTCTGCATAGGGGTTTTCTAAATTTGACATTTTACTAAGTATTTCATCAGGTATGCGTGGTAGTCCTGATGTATGACTAAGTAATTGAGATATAGTAATTGTATAAAAACTAGGATGAATGTTTATAATTCCCTTGTAAATTTCTCCTAATGTACTTTGAAGAGATATCTTTTTTTTTGCAATTAAAACGGCTATTAAGGAAGCTGTAAATATTTTCGTAATTGAAGCTATTTCAAAAAGTGTATCTTTAGTAACAGCATCATTACCTAAAACGCTTTTATCCCCCATCTCAAAATAAAAATCCTTCCCTTTTGTATGGAAGGCAATAGCTAAACCTATAAGTTTTTTCTCTTTAAAATTTCTTTCAATAGTTTTTTTTAATTTTTCTTCATTCATAATTTAATTTTTTGAAAAAATAAATTTTGTTCATTTTCTTAATTTCACTAAATATACACAGATCATTAAAATTATAATAATGTTACTTGGTTTCATAATATCTGATTAAAAGCACTGCAAATAAAGTAAAAAATAAGTTGCAGTCTACAAAATACTGCCTTTTATACAAAACACACCCCTTTAGATATACAATTTGTTAACATGAGTATATGCTAACTGAAAAAAAATGATTGTTGGTTTGATATTTCCATTTTTTATTATATTTGTAAATAAATGCATAATTTTTTTTCGTTTTCTAACTAGCAATCTAATTTTAATTAACAATCTAAATCTAAAAAAATGTATTCAAAAAACAAAAAAAAGGTAACTGTTGCAATATTATTTGCATCATTTGTGTCTGTATGTTCACTGCAATCTACGGCAGAAGTTAGTGGTAATTTGACTACTATGGCTTCTCAAGAATCTCTAGTTGAAACTCCATCGGTCGAACCTGCTGCAATACCAACCGTTAGGCTTGCCAGAGTTGCCGTTGCATACGCAAGAGTGGCTTATCGAGGCACTTCAAGAGAATTCTTTGGTCAGATTGGGCAGGTATTAGGTGGTGGCAGTTATACTGGTGAATTAGGATCGAGCGAAGTTAACTTATAGTTAAATATTTTGCTTTTAGTATAAAGCACCATTATAGATTAGACTTTTAATCTATAATGGTGCTTTATTAATTTTACTAAAGATTAAAAAAAATTATTCTGAATGATAAATTCGCTTAAAACAATCATTGATCGAATAATGATCCGAACGGATTTTATAATTTCAACTATTATTCTTCTATTATTTGCTGTGTGGTGGGCTACGAACGTATTTTTTACACTCCCAGATAGCAGTTTGCCCATAGTTGTAAATAAAAATGCCTTTTACAAATTTGACACATACTTTTATCAAAGATGGGGGTTTTTTGCTCCACCACCGAAATCAGATGATCGGTTGTATTATGTTTATATTAATAATGTCGATTCTTCTATCAACGTTCTTGAAGTTACAAAAAAGTTAGTTACCGAAAAAAACAAGATGTACTTGACAAATGACAAGCTAGCTATTCAAGACTATATCTTATTTAATCTTGAAGTTCGAATAACAGATTTCATGCGACAAGGATATGAATTATTGGAAAATAAGCATAAACTAACTAATTCAGGACTTATCTCTTACAAAGATTATCTGAATAAAATCAGAACTGATGTTTGCAAAAATGAGCCAGTCAAAATTATGATTAAACACGCTACTCTTCTAGCTAAAACGTATAAAATTGATTTGAATTGCAAAATTCAGATTGTTTTAAACTACAAAGAACTCCCTAGATTTAAAGATAGATACAAGGAAAATAAAAATGAAGAAACCAATCATTTTAAATCGGATTACTATAATTTTAAAGCAAAAAAATGGGAAAATTACATAGAATTATAAACGATATTAGTTCTGACAATAAGTTTTCTATTTATTTGTCAATATTTAGAGTTTATTTATGTTTTCATATTTTAAAAAAGATATTTTTGGTGTGGGGAGCAATCTCTGTTATATATGGACATGGCGATGGTTTCGGCATTAGTGAAACATTGCCCAATATTCCGTTTTTAACTGATTTCTTTATTAATGATGTTCCATTATTTATATATTTATTCGTCTTCCTTTCATTTTTATGGTTATTTGGAATAGGAAGAAATGTCACTTGTTTTTTATTATTCCTTTGCATTAGATTTACAAGCCAACACAATTATTTATTTTCAAATGGAGGAGATAATTTATTATATTTTTTAATGTTTTATATGTTGCTTACTGATTCTTATCAGTATTTAGTTTTCACTCCCTTTAAATCAAATTCAGAAAGGATTAAGAAATATGTAAATTTAGTTAGTAATTTATCTTCGTATTCAATAGCATTTCATCTTTGTTTAGCTTATTTCGTTTCCGGATTTCATAAAATACATGCAGATGTTTGGTATAATGGTGTAGCAACTTATTATATATGGAATTTAGAACGTTATAATGCCCCGATTAATTATTTGTTTTCAAAAAATGCAATAATTATTGGTTTTAGCACTTATTTTACTATCTTGTTTGAGATTTTCTTTCCTGTTCTAGTTTGGGTAAAAAAAATGCGCCTGTTACTTATTGTTTCAGGAATTTTTTTACATATGGGAATATACTTTAGTATGATGATATACGATTTTCAGATATTGTTTATCATGATTTATGGATTTTATTTTAGCAATGACGAGATTAGAGAAATGGGTAACAAACTTATTAAAAGGTTTCCTGTAATGGTTCGGGTAAAAAATCATTTTTTTACTTATAATTCATAATATAAATGGAAGAAGAAATTATATATTTTGATGGGGATTGTATAATTTGCAACACTTTCATACACTATGTTGCAGAGCACGATGATGATTATTTTAAATTTAAAACACAACCAAATGAACGCTCTTTAAACACAAAAACAGATTCAATATTTCTTCTTAAAAAAGGGGTGCTTTATAATAAATCTACAGCTATAACGCATATATTGTTAAAATGTGATTTGAAAGCTAAGTTTATAGCTTATTTATTAATGATTGTGCCTAAACTAATAAGAGACGTGGGCTATGATTTATTTGCAAAGCATAGATATAAGATTACCAAAGGGAAAACATGTCCCATCCCATCAAAAAATATTTTAACTCGTTTAACATGAATATTTCAAAACTGTTTTTAAATTTTATAAAAACATCAACAATAACTACTTCATTATTGGGAATTATTTTTTTATATATTGTTGGTTATTTATTCTTTATAATGGAATTTTCAGAAATATCCGCATTTTTATTTTTATTAATTATTTCACCCTTAATTATTTTTTTAGCTTCTTTTTTTTCTATTGTTGTTACATTGAATGCTAACAAAGGAATCAAAATGTGGCAAATATTAGTAACGAGTATAATCAGTTTGATTTCACTTGTTATTCTCGATTATTTTGTAGAATTCTTAAGTGGCAGTTTTATTTCTGAACAATTAGTAGAGTCTTTAAGTTCGGATTTATCTTATGAAGAAGCGCATTACCCATTATTTACGATTAACATGCTTTTTAATTCGATATCCTTAATACTTGCCTATTTGATAGGATATGTAGTAGTCAAACGACGAGAAAAAGTAATAATAGATTAGATTTTACAAGCCCCAATAATACCGTAGCAGTAAAAATATAACTGCAAAAAATTGGTATCCTTGGCTCTCAAATTTGTTCTCCATAGCTCATATGTTTGATTGCCCAATTCTGCCTATTTTTTTATCTATTATCAAAGTGCCTAATTCAAAAAATATATTATATTTGTCCTATGATTCTTTGAAATATTGCAGGGTGTTTAAATAGAGTAACGAATAGAACTCTTTCAAAAAGAACACAAACCCTAAAAGAGTAACAATTCAGGTACAATTATGTTTAAATTGTTACCAGTTTGTTACCCATCCTATCACACAACTCCGCAATCATTTGTAGAAATAGGGGACACAGGCAATTTTACCAATTTACGAATTACGAATTTTTACCTGCCTAAAGAACAAATTGTTCTTTAGGCAGCAATGCGAATATACGAATCTGTCTTTAAATACGGATAATGAATATTTATGAATTTTCTATTTGGATTAAATTTAAAACATGATTTTAAAATCACAGCCTGTTTTCCAATTACTGCAACCATATGCAGTATTACCTTTTATTATATTGCCTGTACTGCACTTTGGACAAAAAGCTGGTATTTTGTTTTTCTTAGGTTTTGTGGTAATTAGTTTTTCTTCAAACTCAATATTGAATGAGGAGCTTAATTTTAATATTCCGTCTTTTTTTGTTCCATTCAAACCAAACCCTTTTATAACTGAAGTTTTCTTTTTTTCGATCAAAGAATTAAATTGCGCAACAGTTAATTTCTTACCCATTAATTCAAAAGGAACTTTAAAATCACAACCATTTTTAAAATTGCTGCAGCCAAAAGCTGTTTTACCTTTCAGCATATTGCCGTTTTTGCATTTTGGACATTCAGTCGTGCTGTTTTTTTCTATGACCGGTGCATGACTTGCAATGGTGATACGTTGGGCATTTTCATTGCGTACTTGCTTTACCAGTTCGTCTACCATTGATCTCATTTCCTGTAAAAATCCTTCCGCCCGGTATTCCCCTTTTTCGATTTGGCGTAATTTAAATTCCCACTTGCCGGTCATTTCCGCTGATTTCAAAAGATCATTATTAATCACCCGGATCAGTTCCATACCGGTGATGGTTGGTACCAGATTTTTTCGTTCACGTTTTATATAATTTCTGCGGAACAATGTTTCAATGATGGCTGCACGTGTGGATGGGCGGCCGATCCCATTATCTTTCATCAGGTCTCGCAGGTCCTCATCATCTATTTGTTTGCCTGCTGTTTCCATTGCCCGAAGCAAGGTTGCTTCAGTAAATGCTTTTGGTGCAGTGGTTTTTCCTTCAGCTAAAAATGCTTCGTGTTTGCCTGTTTCTCCTTTTTCAAATGCAGGCAAAATCTGCGTTTCTTCCTTTTCATCTTCATCGATAGCTTCTTTATTATAAACAATTCTCCATCCGGCGTCAATGATCTGCTTACCTGTTGCTTTAAATTCTATTTCCCCGCTTGGCGGACTTGCCTTGCCGGCAGGCAGGCGGGCAGGCTTCACTACTCCCAAAACAATGGTGTTCGCTACTTCACAATCCGGGTAAAATGCTGCTAAAAATCGTTTTGCGATTACATCATATACCTGCGCTTCATTGCCGCTTAATTCCAGTGCACGAATATCTGTGGGGATAATAGCATGGTGATCAGTCACTTTTTTATCATCAAACACTTTGGTTGATTTACGGATAGTTGTTTTAAGTAAAGGGTCAACCAATGCCTGGTAATTCACCATATTTTTCATGATACCCGAAATTTTTGGATACATATCATTGGGAAGGTAGGTAGTATCCACGCGTGGGTAGGTCACTAATTTTTTCTCATATAAATTCTGAATGGTTTTTAATGTATCATCCGCAGAATAACCAAATTTCTTATTACATTCCACTTGTAAGGAAGTAAGATCAAATAAACGTGGAGCGGATTCATTCCCTTTTTTTGTTTCAACTGATGTAATGGTAAAGGGATTCTCTTTAATAGAGTTTAGAATGACATCCCCTTGTTCTTTCTCTTTTTCATAAAAACGATCCACAACACCATTGAAGATCACATCGCGGTACTTTGTTTTTAATTCAAAAAATGTACTGGATCTAAATGCATTTATTTCCAGTTGCCTGTTCACGATCATTGCAAGAGTGGGAGTTTGTACTCTGCCCACGGAAAGGATTTGTTTTCCGTTTCCAAATTTAATAGTGTACAAGCGGGTGGCATTCATGCCTAGTAACCAATCCGCAGCGGCACGGGAGTACCCAGCAAAATAAAGACTTTCATACTCTTTTCCATCTTTCAGTTTTTTAAAACCTTCACGGATGGCTTCTTCTGTTAAAGAGGATATCCACAATCTTTTCAATGGTTTTTTACAATTGGCTTTTGAAATTACCCAGCGTTGTATCAGTTCGCCTTCCTGCCCGGCATCACCACAGTTAATGATCTCTTCTGCATTGGAAAATAATGTTGAAATAATATTGAATTGCTTTTCGATCCCATTGTTGTTTTTAAGTTTGATCCCGAATTTCTGTGGAAGGATGGGTAGCATATTTAAGTTCCACTGGCGGTAAGCCGAATCGTATTCATGGGGTTCTTTCAATTCGCATAAATGTCCGAATGTCCAGGTTACCTGGTAACCATTCCCTTCAAAATAACCCTCTTTGCGCTGTTTGGCACCTACTACTTCTGCAATTTCTTTAGCTACGCTTGGTTTCTCTGCAATACATACCTTCATTTCCCAAAAATAACAATGCTTGGTGTTTGAAACTGAAAATGATGTGAGGTTTTATCAACACTTTGGACAGTAATGTTGAGGAAATGCTTTTTTGGTTTAACATTTGGTATATCGCTTTATGAATTTTACATTTACATAATAATCTTAATAACAATTATGAAAAGGATAATATTTGCGTGTACATTTTTATTGGTTGCTTTGAGCAGCTTTGCAGGAGAAAAGAAACCAAAATTGGCAAAAGGCTTATATGCCGAAATTGAAACCAGCAAAGGAAAAATTTTATTGCAATTGGAATTTGAAAAAACTCCTTTAACTGTTGCGAACTTTGTAGGCCTTGCCGAAGGAAAAATTAAGAACACAGCAAAAGGAGCAGGCATTCCATTTTATGATGGATTAAAATTCCACCGGGTAATACCCAGTTTTATGATACAAGGTGGCGACCCAATGGGAACCGGTGGCGGAAATCCCGGTTATTCATTTAAAGACGAGATCCATCCGGATCTTAAACATATTGGGCCAGGTATATTATCAATGGCAAATGCGGGCCCTAAAACAAATGGAAGCCAGTTTTTTATCACACATGTCCCTACTCCCTGGCTGGACGGTAAGCACAGTGTATTTGGACATGTAATAACCGGGCAGGATGTTGTAAATGCGATACAGCCAGGTGATACCATTGTTCATGTTAAGATCATTCGTAAAGGAAAAGCGGCTAAAAAATTTAAAGCAGATAAAGTGTTCGCAGAGTTGAATAAGTAATTATATAATTAATAAAAGAATTTAGTGTTTAGAATTTTTATTTTCACGAATGATAGCAACCATTGAAATAAGCATGTATGCCTTAACGGATGAGTATGAGCAGAAAGTGATCGATTTTATTCAACGTGTAAAAAAAAATAAAAATATTCGTGTTGAAGTGAATGGGTTAAGTACACAACTCTTTGGTGAATATGACTTGTTAATGGAGGTTTTAAAAAACGAAATGCGAAATGACTTTAGAACAGGTAAAGCTGTTTTTTTATTAAAAATTGCCGGCAGTGAATTAACAAAAGAGAAATTACCAAGTAGTTTAAAATAAAATTATATACAGATGAAATAGCCATATACCTTTGGAATACAAACCGAAAATGAATATATGGCGTATTCCATGTGGCAATAAAAAAAACAATTATATACACATGAAAAAGATCGTTTTATCCCTTATTGTTATTGCCGCGATAGCAGCAATGGCATTTAAACCAGATAGTGGTATACTTGGAAAAATGTTCCCGGTGATGGTGTGTGAGGATTATAATGGAACCAAGGTAACCTTGCCTGTGGATACAAAAGGAAAATATACATTATTGGGAATGGCTTTCAGCAATGATGCTGAAACAAATTTGAAGACATGGATCAACCCCATCTATAATAAATTTATTGAGAAGGTAGATGACTCAAAAGCGGATGTGTTTGATGTAGGGGTTGATTATGATATTAACCTGTATTTCATACCCATGTTCACCGGTTTGAACCAATTGACCAGCAAACAATCAAAAGATAAGATCAAGAAAGCAACTGATAAGGAGTTGTATGGATATTTATTGTTTTATTCAGGAGATAAAAGCTATAAAGAAGAGTTGGATTTTGAGAAAAAAGAGGTTCCTTATTTTTTTGTACTTGACCCGGATGGGCAAATTGTTTACGCTACAACCGGATCTTATGATGATCAAAAACTGGAAAGAATCCTGGATGCGATCGAAGAGAATTAATATAGCCTGATTCATGAACGATAAAAAAGAATTTATGCTGGAGGCGATTCGACAATCATTCGATACCATGCGTAGTGGGGAAGGAGGTCCATTTGGTGCTGTGGTAGTGAAGGATAAAAAAATAATTGCAAGGGGAGGCAACTGCGTATCAACACAGAATGATCCTACAGCGCATGCTGAAATAGTTGCCATACGCGAAGCATGTAAAGCGCTTAATACTTTTCAATTAAATGGCTGCGAGATATATACCAGCTGTGAGCCTTGCCCCATGTGCCTTGGAGCTATTTATTGGGCACGTTTCGATAAAATTTATTTTGCAAATACAAAATCGGATGCTGCAAAGATTGGCTTTGATGATGAATTTATTTACAAAGAGCTTGAGTTATCTTTAACAGAACGCAAATTATCCATGACGCAAATTTGCAGGGATGAAGCGATGAAAGCTTTTGAGGAATGGGAAAACAAACCGGATAAAATCAAGTATTAAATGCATAAAACCATACTGCTGTTTTTATTTGTATTCCCATTTTTAGTTACCGCACAGGATGATCCCGATCCATTTGATAAATACGGCCCACCGGGAATTATATATACCAATTTAAAAGATGCTTTAAAAGATGTAAAACTGGCATATAAAGTAAAAATTGAAAACCAGGTAATTGAGCCCAAATTATTACCCAAGCTTGGAAAACTTTCTGAAGTACAGGCATTGCAGCTATCAACCAATGGCCTTACACAGTTACCGGCGGAGTTTAAAGACCTGAATAATTTAATTTATTTTGCATGTATTGGTAATGAACTTACTTCTTTGCCAAAAAATTTTGGCAATCTTTCTCAGCTTACCGAGCTGCATTTACATAGTACTAAATTAGACTCTTTACCCGGTGAGATCGCTTATTTAGGAAGACTGAAAGAACTGGAGATCCAAAATAACAAGGCCGATACATTTTATTTTCCCAATTCTATTGGTTATTTAACTAACCTTAATGGTTTACTCTTATACAATACTAAATTAGATACACTTCCTGCTTCATTTGCTGAATTTAAAAGATTAAAAAGTTTAACACTGGCCATGTGCGGATTAAAAACCATTCCTAAAACAATATCAAAAATAAGCGTATTGGAACAGTTGGTTTTAGACAATAACCAGATCAGTGAATTGCCCAAGAACTTTTACAAATTAAAAAATTTAAAATTCCTTTCTTTAAGGAACAATAAATTGTCTGCTATTTCGGATTATATTTCTTTATTAAAAAATCTCGAGGTGCTTGATCTGCGGGGTAATTCTTTTGCAGAGTACGATATAGCAATGTTAAAGGCACTGTTGCCTAAATGCAGAATTTATAATTGACAAAGATTTTATTTTTTTCTTTTCTTTTTTTTCACTTGATCTTTTTCGGGTTTTTCTTCATAACTTATCATTCCTCCGGCAAGTGCCATCTGGTGAATGATCCATTCCTGGCGTTTACGGATATAAGAGCTTGGCTTTACTGCTGAAAATTTACGGGGATTGGGCAATACTGCGGCAATTAGCGCAGCATCTCCTTTAGTTAAATTACCGGCATCCTTATGAAAGAAAATTTTAGATGCAGCTTGTGCGCCATAAATGCCGTCACCCATTTCGATCACGTTCAAATACACTTCCATGATGCGTTGTTTGCTCCAGATGGTTTCGATCAGGAAAGTAAAATAAACTTCAAATCCTTTACGAATCCAGTTACGGCCTTCCCATAAAAAGACGTTTTTTGCTGTTTGCTGGCTAATAGTGCTTGCTCCGCGTTTTTTTTTATGTGTGGAATTATAATCCATCGCTTTATCAATTGCTTTAAAATCAAAACCATTATGATCAGTAAAGTTTTGGTCTTCGGAACAAACTACAGCTAACTGTAGATTAGGGGAAATTTCTTCAAGCGGCACCCAATCTTTTTTTAGTTTCATGTCTTTGTCATTCATCTTATGCTCCACGCAGCGGATCAGCATTAATGGAGTTACAGGAACAGGTATCCAACGAAATAAAATAACAGATGAGATACTGATGATAAAAAACCAGATCGCGGTTTTCCAGGTAAAATGCCAGAGCTTTTTTAAAAAATTGCGCACTGAAAAATAGTTTTAATAATCAAAGTTCGGACATTTTGAAACATTTGTTTTTCCTTTGTAATCTTCAGGGCCCATTACCGGAGAGTAGCCGACCATGATTTCTGTAGAATTTGCATTGGCAGAACGAAATCTGGAAATTGTATAATCATAAGCAAAACCCACTACAAAATTGCTCCATATTCGCACTTGTATCATTGCAGATATTGCATCATGCATGCGATATGTTAAACCTACACCTACACGTTTACGATAATAGGTCATACAATTAAATTGGGTTATCGGCAAGCCAATAAAAGTAGATTGAATTTGAATAGCAGGTACAAATACATAATCATAGTTTGCTGAACGGAACTTTCTGTTAATAACAACGTAAGCAACTTGTGGAAGTTTGGTAGGTGTCCCAATTTTTGTATTCCCTTGTCGCAGTGTATTTTTATAAATGTTTCGGACAGATATGCTAAATGATAATTTACGCGAATAGATATAGATACCCGGGATCAGATCAGGATAAAGTCTAACTTTTGCAGATCTTGTTTGTGCAGCCGGATCATTTATATCATATATACTATTAGTCAATTGTACAGTCTTCATTCCGGCCGCTAATCCCATGCTCATATTATATTTTCCTGATAATTTTAAATGAACAGCGTATGAACCATATATAACCTGGGTTGTAAAAGCTCCATATTTATCCTGTTCAACATAAGCACCAAGCCCGTGCCAATAACGTCTAAGTCCTTTTTTGCCAAAATCTTTTACAACACTTGCAAAATTTGTTTCGGGGGCATATTCAAAACCCCGCCACTGCGTTCTCCGCCCCATCATCACTACCCAATTTTTAGCGCTACCGGCTACAGCAGGGTTTAAGCCATAATCATTCATCATAAATTGAGAGTATAAAACGGATTGCTGTGCCTGTGTTGCAAGTACAATAATTAAAAAAAATAATATGGTCAACGTTCTTTTCATTTTATCGAAGTATTGATAAACTACCTTTTTTCATATCACTTTTCTTTTTGCGATCCTTATAAATAATATAATAATAAGATGCATCCGGTACCGGAACGCCAAACAGATCTTCCCCGTTCCATGCCATATCATACAAACCCGAATGTTCATATACTTTTTGCCCCCAACGATTGTATACCAATATCAATGCATCCGGAAAAAGGTATGCATTTGAAATGCTCCATTCATCATTATAACCATCACCATTAGGAGTAAAAAAAGCTGAAGGATCCATCCCACATTCTAATTCACGAATAATGACTTTTACAACAGTGTCTTTTGATGACGCGTCAGTCACTGTTACAGTATAAACACCATGTTCTAAATTACTTATTGATGGTGTAATTGCACCGGTGCTCCATAAATAACTATAAGGTGGATTGGTTTGATTGACGGTTATTTTGGCGTTGCCCAGGTAGGAGTGCTGACAGCCGACATCGTTTACCTCGAGCGAAAAGATAATTTGTGCCGGACAGACCTGACAGATGAATAATAAAGAATATGTAATTATACGTTTCAAATTTATTCGCAAATTTTAGCAATTAATTCTTCAGCCATGATGCTTCCTTTTTCAGCTGCTATTTTTAATGTATCACAGGCTTGTATCCTTTCTCCGTTTTGATAGAGTGTTGTAGCCATGCCAATATATGCCTCACGATAACTTGAATCTAATTCAATTACTTTTTTATAATCGCTCACAGCCCCGGTATGATCTCCTGAAATATCTTTCCAGAAAGCGCGGCTATAATAGGCATTGGTGTATTTGTTATCAATACGAATGGCATTATCCAGGTCTGAAATAGCCGAAGTGTGATCATCCAGATGGCCTTTTGCCAATGCACGGTTGTAATATGATTTGGGATGATTCGGATTTAAAGAAATAGCTTTGTTGAAATCTTTTATAGCGCCAATATAATCTTCTAACTGCGCTTTTGCCAGCGCCCTGGTATATACAATATCAAAATAATTTGGATATATTTTTATAACGGTATTCAACTGTTTTATAGCTAATTTATATTCACCTGTTTTAAAATTAACAATGCCTTGCAAGCAATATGCACTATCATATTTTGCGTCCTGCTGAATTGCTTTATCCAAGTCTTGCAAAGCAGCCGAATAATCTTTTAATGAATCATGGATCAATGCGCTGGCATAAAATCCGCGTGCGGATTTTTGCGCAAAAGAAAAAGTGGCAACAACTATTGAACAAACTAAGCAAAAATTCTTTTTCATCTAATTATTAATCCTTTTCGGTCTCTCAAATGTAAAGAAAAATCAATTACTTTGTGCTATTGCGGCTAAGGAAGAATATGTTAGTTATTGAAAATAATAGTAGTAAATTGCAATACCCTGAAATGGGATTTTATGAGATATATAGTTAATATTATTATAGTTACATTATTTCTTCCTTGTTGTAAGCCGATTTCCAAAATTGAATTACCGCATACAGGCACTCCTCCGATTATTATATATTCGAAAGTCAAAACAGCAAATGAAAATAAAAACATTAACTATGATAGTGTAATGAAAAAATTCATGGAAATGTTTCCGGAGGGGAAGATAAGTAATGATGACAAATACAATTGTTACTTTCAAATTAAAGGTTATTCTTTATACAAATACAAAGGGCGTGATCAAAAATTCACATTTTGGTTAAGTTTTCAAGGTGAGGAAAAAGCATGTAGCCTTTCAATAGGCCGAATTTATATTATGCATGCAGCACGTATTGAAAAGTACTATTTTTCTGACAGGCGAGGGATAATCAAAAGATTAAATCCTTCTTATGAAGATATAAATAACAAAGTGAATAGTATAATGGACGAATTAGTAAAACAAATAAAATAATTATAAAATGAAAAAAGCACTATTAATTTTACTTGTCAATGCCTCTATCGTATCGGACATTTTTGCTCAAGCCATTTACACAAACAAAAATGATGTGTTTGCAGCAAAATCATTTAATTTTTACGGATATGATCACACAAAGCTTAGAATTGCGGATGCTACCAGGATGGGGCAAAATATAATGCCTTTTTTTCCGGCATTATCCAAATTATTATTAGCGGAGTTTAACCAAAAAAAGTTTGAAATAATGTTTAGAAAAGGAAAAGGCAATATTCCTTTTTATCCCATTCCAACAGAATCATTAAATGCAAAAATAAATAATGGAAAAGTTGTAACTATACAACCTCAAAAAATTTCTGTTGATTCATTGTCTGCGATGATAAAAAAATACGAACTGCCTGAAAAAGAGGGAATAGGCAGTGTAATAATTTTTGAGTGTTTTAATAGGGAGGAAAAGACAGAAACTGCATACATGGTATTTTTTGATATCGCCACAAGAAACATTTTGTATTCAAAAGATATTGAATCCCGTGATGGAAATGGATATAATTATATGGGAGATTGGAAGAAAGCAGCGCTTAAAACGATTCCCAGATTACTGGACTTATGTGTGGCGGATTTTAATTTGTACAGAAAACAACAAAAAGAAGCCAATAAAACGAGTGAAAAATAGTTAAGCAAAATAAACCGACATGAAAAAAATAGCAATAATTATCAGTTTAATTATTTTTTACACAACTTTTAGTCTCCATGGGCAAGGTTTTAAAACAACAGCTGTAGATCTGAAACTTGAAAAAAATAAAACCGTAACTCCCCGTTTGCGAAACACCGGTATAGCTTTTCTTTGTTTTGGTGTTGCTACAATAGTTGGCGGCGCTGTAATGGTGAGTGCCGCAGACGGAGTTACACATTATAGCAATACAACTTACAATGGAGTAAATACAGTTGAGGGATCATTCTCCGGAGCAATGGGTGCATTCGGTATTATAGGAGGCTCCCTTTCTACCATCGGAGGTGGCTTAATGACATTTTTCGGGCAACGGAAATTGAATAAATCAAAAAGGATCCAGAAAGCAATTTCATTTAATTTAGTACCTTTTTCAGGGAACATTTGTTATCATTTTTAAACGGTGTTTTATTAATTGCAACGGAGTATATCCGCTATGAAAAAAATTACACTGTTATTTTTATTGATTCTGCCGGTGATCAAGGCGAATGCTCAAAAGTTTGTGCCGGTTGATTCAACAGTGGCAATACTTCAGGAATGGATAGCCGTAATTTCAGGTGAAAAATATAAGAATCATTTGAGTATTCGTGGTATTACACAAGAACTATATACATTAAATCTAAAAATAATAAATCTGAGTTTGGAAGATTATCAGAAAGGAAAATATCAATTTGCTTATGAAGATATGAATGAAATAAAAAAAATTGATAATTTTCCTGAAGCAAAGCGAATAAAATTATTTATGCTTACAATGACGCAAATAAAATTAAATAAGCGTTTTAAAGCTAGGAAATGGTATTATGTATCAAAAAATAAAATGACCATTGCTTCATTTGACCGTTTACAAAAGAATATAGAAAATCAGAAACTATCATACAGAATTGATAATTACAAAGGAGTAAGAGGGGCAAGAATAGCAGCCTTGGGTATTTGTGCCGGTGTTTTATTCATAATAGGAGCATTGGGTGGAGAATAAGGGAGTAAATTATTGCTATGGCTTTATTTTATTATCAGTTTTCCAATTCCCATAATGCTTTCCGCATTAGAAATTTTGTAGAAATAAATTCCGTTTGATAAACCATTGCGTAAAAAATGAAATTCCTTACTATTAATTTCTTTCATTGGACTTACCTGTGTACCAAGTATGTCAATCAATTCAAATGTGTAAGATTCATTTAATTTATCTGATTGAATAGTAATGGTAGCCTTATCAATAAATGGATTTGGATAAACCTTTACAATGTTTATTACAGTTATTTGTTCTTCAACCCCTACACATGGAACAGCTACCACGTACGTTGCTGTATCTGCGCAACTTGCTGTTGCTGCCACTACAGTATAAGTCGTAGTAGTGGATGGCGTAACAGTTATTGAAGAGCTTGTTTCCCCTGTATTCCATATATAAGCATTACCTCCACCAGCAGTTAATGTGGCACTACCTCCACTGCATATTGTGTTTGTTCCTGTTATAGTTGCTGTTACAGCAGGTGCAACCGTTACTTTAGCAGTTGTTGCTCCTGTACAACCGATGGCGTCTGTGCCGGTAATGGTATAAGTTGTATTTGAGGTGGGTGATACTGTTACCGAGCTTCCGCTTAATGCACCTGGGTTCCAACTATAAGTAATTTGACCGTTACCTCCAACGCCAAATGCATTGAGTGTTACAGGATTTGAACATGAAGTTGCATTATTTGAATATAGAATTACTGATGTCGGCTGGGTAATAGTGGCAGTCGCTGTAGCAGTTGACAAATCGTTTTGGTCGGTAACAGTTACGGTATAGGAACCAGCAGCTAAATTTGTTGCTGATGCATTTGTTCCGCCTGAAGGAGTCCAATTATAAGTAAACGGGCCAACACCCCCTGAAACAGATGCTGTAATAGAACCTGTGGCACTAGCGAAACAGGAAACATTGGTTGTTGAAGAGATGGAGACTGTGTGTCCGATAGCCATTGCTGAACCAATGGTAAAAAATAAAAAGGCGAATATAAGAAGCCTGTGTTTCATTAAATTTATTTCAACAATTCTCCCAAGGCAGAATCAAATATAGCTTTCGCTTCTGCAACTGTTCCGAATGATTCCTCATCAATGATAAGTTCTTTTCCTTTAACATCCCCCAGGTATTCAAACTCCGCTTTTGAAGCCATCATCAGATCAATAAATTTATCTTCATCTGATTTTTTAACGGAAACGATCACACGGCTTTGCGATTCACCAAAAAGAAAAGCATCTTTGCGTATATCTTCATCTGAACTGATATCAAATCCTAATCCGTTTGGCATTGCGCTTTCCAGTAATGTGATAAACAGGCCGCCATCAGCACAATCATGTGCTGATTGAATAACTTTATTCTTGATCAATGTTTTTACTGCTTTTTGCACTTCATATTCTTCATCCAGGTTAAATGCCGGAGCAGGTGTATTTTTCACTTTATGATAAGAGTATAAATATTCAGAAGAAGAAATATCATTTTTTGAAGAACCGATGAGGTAAATGGAATCGCCTTCATTTTTAAAATTCAATGTCATCCGCGTAGATTTATCTTTTAATACACCCAGCATACCAATAGTAGGTGTTGGAAACACAGGACCTTCATACGATGATTGATTATAAAAACTAACATTCCCTCCGGTTACAGGCGTTTCAAATTTTATACATGCACTGCCCATTCCTTTGATGACATTGATGAATTGCCAATACACTTCCGGATTATAGGGATTCCCGAAATTCAAACAATTGGTAATCGCGGAAGGTTCACCACCACTGCAAACAATATTGCGCGCAGCTTCTGAAACAGCAATGGCACAACCAACTTCAGGGTCGGCATTTACATAACGTGAATTGCAATCTACTTTTAAAGCGATGGCTTTGTTGGTTCCTTTGATATTAACAATGGCGGCATCCGATGGCGCATTCGTGCTCATATTTACAGTACCAACCATTGAATCGTATTGGTTATACACCCATTGTTTGGATGCGATATTTGGATGGCTTATTAAAAATCTAGCAACTACTTTTAAATCCTTTGGTTGTTCAATGGAATCGATCTTGAATTTTTTTGATTCTTTAAAATAAGCGGGCTCTTTATATTCACGGTGATATACCGGAGCTCCGCCTCCCAATACCAGGTCATGTGCAGGAACATCCGCTACTACTTCATCGCCAAGATAAAATTTAATATGTTTTGAATCAGTCACTTGTCCGATCATGGCACAATTCAGGTCCCACTTTTCGAAAATCTTTTCAATTTCTTTTTCTCTTCCTTTTTTCACAATTACCAGCATACGCTCTTGTGATTCAGAAAGTAAGATTTCAAAGGGCTGCATATTTGCCTGGCGGGTAGGAACGCGGTCTAACCAAATATCCATACCGTGCTCACCTTTTGCGCTCATCTCTGAAGTGGAGCAGGTGATACCTGCCGCACCCATATCCTGCATGCCGATAACAGCCCCTGTTTTAATAACTTCTAATGTTGCTTCCAATAATAATTTTTCCTGAAAAGGATCTCCAACTTGTACCGCAGGAAGGTCTTTAGCCGAGTCTTCTGTAATATCAGCCGAAGCGAAAGTAGCGCCATGAATACCATCTTTTCCCGTTGCTGAACCTACAATATATACAGGATTCCCAACACCATAAGAAGTGGCGGAGCAGGTTTCGCCTGCTTTCACGATTCCGGCGCTCATGGCATTTACCAAAGGATTTACATTGTAGCAGTCATCAAAAAATACTTCACCACCAACCGTAGGAATGCCAAAAGCATTACCATAATCACCAATTCCTTTTACAACACCTTTCACCAGCCATTTGGTTTTTTCTAATTTAATATCTCCGAAACGCAGTGAATTTAGCTGGGCAATAGGCCGGGCACCCATGGTAAAAATATCACGGTTGATACCTCCAACACCTGTGGCAGCGCCTTGATATGGTTCTAATGCAGAAGGATGGTTGTGTGATTCGATCTTAAATGCACAACCTAAACCATCACCAATATCCACTAGTCCTGCATTTTCTGCACCTGCTTCAGCAAGAATATAAGGGCCTTTTTTAGGTAATTTTTTTAGCCAAACTATGGAATTTTTATAGGAACAATGCTCGCTCCACATCACAGAAAAAATACTTAATTCAGTAAAGTTTGGTGTACGGCCCAATATCGTTTTAATCTTTTCGTATTCATCCGGCAGTAAGCCTAATTTTTTAGCCGTTTCAACTGTTGTTCCCTGTTCCTGTGCTGTTGTTGACATAATACTATTTACGATTTTAGGTTGACGAATTACGAATTTTTATTGCCTATTGCTGCTATTCATCCGAGCTACCGGATGCTGAGTTTTAAGGAAATCAAATTTAAACAAAACCGATTGATTCAAAGGAATATTTTAATTGGAGTTTTCAACAGTTTTTGAATTGCTATATTTGGAAAATTAATGACCCTCGCAAAGTCTTCGACAGGCTCAGACTGACCTCCTGTTTGTTGTCATACTCAGCGTAGTCGAAGTGTCTCTGTCTAAACATTGGAAATATATATATGGAAATACTATTAATAATAACCTATACTTCTCTTTTTATCTTTATCATTCATCAAATGAAATTCTTTGATATTGATGGGATATCAAAACGTGTCATCACCGGAATTTTTATTCTTAAAATTATTTTTGGGTTATTGCTTTGGGCAGTTTATACATTTTATTACACTGATCGGGCGACTGCTGATATTTATAAATATTTTGACGATAGTAAAATTTTGTTTGATGCTCTCAAAACAAAACCTCTTGATTATTTAAAAATGCTAACCGGCATTGGCAATAATACTCCGGAATTTCAGCAGTACTATTCTCAAATGCATTATTGGGCAAGGCATGCTGACAGCGGTGTTTATAATGATAGTCATCCTGTTATTCGCTTCAATGCTTTTGTACGATTATTTTCATTGGGTTATTATAATGTACACACTGTTTTCATTTGTTTCCTTTCTTTAATAGGGTTTACAGCTATTTACAAAACGTTTGTTATACATTTACAGGATAAAAAAACAGAGTTACTATTTGTTGTGTTTTTTTTACCTTCTGTATTATTTTGGGGTTCGGGAGTTTTAAAAGAAGGCTTGATCTTTTTTGCCCTTGGTTTATTGCTTTATCATTTCAACAGGTTGTTCAATATTCAGTCAGCCATTATTTTTCTGGGTGCAGGTTTATTCCTGGCGCTTTCTAAATTTTATATATGGCTGGCTATTATTCCCGGCCTGCTTTTTTTATTTTGGATAAATAAAACAAGTACTTCAAAAGTAATTTTGAAATTAATTGTGGTAATTTTTGCAGTTGCAATTGCAGGATTAAATATTGACCGATTTACATCCATTCAAAATCCTCTCGTTACATTATCTCAAAAACAAATAGAGTTCAATGAATTAGCTTTTGGAAGCGCTACTGATGCATATAACAGGCCCATCCCGGCTGCAAAAAGTGCAATAAAAATCAACACATTAGAACCTGCTTTTTTATCATTTTTAAGAAACAGCCCTCAGGCATTAGCAAATACTTTTTTAAGACCATTCATTTGGGAATGCAAATCAGCGATGATGTTAGTGGCCGGAGTAGAAAATTTAATGATACTATTATTTATAATACTGTGTATTATTTTTATGCAGCCACTATCAAATATACGTTGGGAATACGTATTGTTTTGTTTATCGTTCGCAGTGATTCAGTTTTTGATCATCGGCTGTACTACGCCTGTTTTAGGTGCAATCGCACGATATAAAGTGCCCGCATTGCCATTTTTGATGATCGCATTTTTATTGGTGCTGGATAAAAATAAACTCCAACAACAATTTTCGATTTGGAAAAAAATATTCAATAGATAGATCTATTCTAAAAGCAGCAGCCATACATCAGGATACTCTACTTTGTATTTTTCAATCTCATATAATCCATCCACTTTTTTATCCACTTTCGTTACTACAACCAGGTAATTTTTTGTTTGTTTACTTTGTATCACCATCGTATTTGTGTATCCCTTAATAACATTCGCTGCTTTAAATTTCCCTGCATTTATATCAGTTGAAAAAGCTCCTATTACCACATAATATCCTGAATTAATGGGCTGGCCGCTATCATCCTGATAATCATCATGCGAAGCAACGCGCATTAAGTTTTCAGTTAAATTATCAGATTTGCCGGATTTCCCTGATCTTAATTTTTCAAGTTCTGCTTTTAAACGATCTATCTCAGCTTGAGAAGTATCAGTTTTGGCCATTAATTTTCTAAGTAAATTTTCTGTTAGTGAATCAGTCGATGGCTCTTCTGCCTGAACAACAGGCGCAGCTTCCGGTTTGTTGCTAAATGTATAACGCAATAAAAATTCGGATGATGAGCCGGTGTAGGATTTCACTTTGCCAATTCCAAAATCATAAGCATAACCAACCGCTAAATTTTTATAACGTAAACCTATGCTTGCTGCTACTGCATAATTACTATGATATGTTACTCCAACCCAGCCATATTTTTTCCAATCCAACACAGCATTTACATCATACTGAAACGGAGCTCCTGAAGCGCCTTTTACCATAATAAGAGGATAGGCTGTAATTTCTTTCTCCTTTATCACATCAAAAGTGTATTTAACAGAACCCTGGTAATGGCGCTCCAAATGGTAATAGCTATTGTCACCGCTTGTTGTTTTATATTTTATTTTATTTCCGATCAATTGAGGGACGCAAACACCCAGTTCCAGTTTTTTCCATACATAAGCCAATCCCAGATCAGCGCTGAATACAGTTTTACTTTGAGCTTGTGTGAACAGGAAGGGATCATCAACATCACTAACCACTGCTTTGGAAAAATCAATACGATTATTTAAAATACCGGCTGATAAACCTATAAATAAATGATTGTCATCATTGATCTTTAATTTGTAGGAATAATTTGCGAATGCTCCTATTCTGCTTGTAATATCCGTAACATCAGAATACAGCTTTAAACCTAAGCCTATATTTTTTGCTTCAATAGGCCCGTCAACTGTTAAATAACTTGTTTGCGGAGCGCCTGCAATACCGGTCCATTGTGAACGATGCGTAATAAAGGCGTTTGTATTTTCTGCTGTTCCTGTAAATGCAGGATTGGTAACAAACATGTTTGCGTAATATTGACTGCTGAAAGGCAGTTGTTGTGCAAAGGCAAAACCGCTTACCCAAATCATTACTGTTGTTATAGTTATTTTTTTCATGTGTAGATAATTATTTTAATCGTCATCCGCCTAAGGCGGACGTCACGTATCTTTATTTGTGTTTGTGTTCAGCGAACATGCCTATTTCATAGGATATATTTTCTAAAAATCAGGTCCGGTTATTTTTCTTTTAAAATGGTAATAGCGCCTTTGTATAACTTATCACTATCCTGGAATTTCACAATATAGTAGTAAGTCCCATCGGGCAGGCTTTTGCCATTTGTATTTGTACCATCCCAACTATTATCGTATGAATCTGATGTGAAAATTTGTTGTCCTTCACGATTTACAACAATAACAGTTGTGTTCGGATAATTTTCAATATTCTGTACGACCCACCTGTCATTGTACCCATCATTATTGGGGGTCATTAAATTGGAGATGGTAACGTTAAAATCGATCAATACAGTTATTGTAATTGAATCTTTATCAGTACAGCCATTGAC
Source organism: Bacteroidota bacterium (assembly GCA_052389695.1). Lineage (GTDB taxonomy): Bacteria > Bacteroidota > Bacteroidia > 2-12-FULL-35-15 > 2-12-FULL-35-15 > 2-12-FULL-35-15. The sequence goes on from JBQTHQ010000090.1 coordinate 25,218, forward strand.
ATCGGTTCCTGTTAATTCATAAATTGTTGTAACAATAGGATTTGCTGCCGGATTGGGAGTGCTAACACCATTCAATCCAATATTAGGAAACCAATACCAGCTCACAATTCCTGTACCGCTGGCATTTAAATTTATGGTACTGCCAAGGCTTATTGTAGTATCCCTTCCGGCATAAACAGTGGGAGCCGGTAATACTTTTACAGTTTCCATATTTGATGCAGAACAGCCGGTAATTGTATCTGTAATAATCAACGCAAAATTACCTGAAATTTTTACGGTTATGTTTTGTGTTGTAGCTGTAGTGCTCCACATATAATCATATGGGCCTGTGGCGGCTGAAAGGATGATACTATCACCTTGACAAAATTGCAATGGCCCGTTTGCGATTATCGTATCTAACGGCAATGGATCCACTATTACGTTTAATGTAGCTGTGTCTATACAACCGGCATTAGACGTGGTATATAATGAAACAGAGAATGTATCCGCAATTGTATATTTATAAGTTGGATTTTTTGATGATGAGGTATTATTATCACCAAAATCCCATTGATTAAATTGTATAAAGCCGGAAGTAATTGTTGATGTATTCATAAACATTGTCACATTACCTAAACAAACGGTATCTGTAGTAAATGATGCCTGCGGTTTAGGGAACATATTGATGGTTGCATATGCGGATGTATCATTGCCACAAATACCATTCGTTATTATTGCCCTGTACCATGTTGTATCTACCAAATTATTATACATATAAGTTGTCATAACATTGGCTAAACTTATCCAGGTGGCACCTAAATCAATTGATGATTCCCAGTTTGTAATTGTACCTGTGTATCCTGATAACGTAAGTGTGCCGTTATTTGATCCTTCGCAAACGGTAGTAGAACCGGAGATAGTTCCGCCAACCGGCATAGGGTCAACGGTTATTTTTGCGGATATTGAAGTATCTCCGTTACATACACCACTTTTTACATAAGCACGATAGATCGTGGTAACCATTAAGTCAACATAATTTTGAGTGGTGCTTGTATTTGCTAATGTTAGCCAGGTTACTCCTCCATCAGTTGAAGATTCCCAATGAAGAACGGTTCCTGTAAAACCACTTAATGTTAATGTTCCACTATTTGAACCCTGGCAAACAGTATCGCTTAAAGAAACTGTGCCTCCTACGGTTGCAGGGTCAACAGTAATTGTTGCTATTGAAGAAGTGTCGTTGGAACATACCCCACTTTTTACTATTACACGATATTGAGTGGTTGTTGCAATATTCAAATAATTATGAGTTGCTGTATTATTTACAATTGGTGTCCAGCTAAAGCCTCCATCAATGGATGATTCCCAATTCTGAATAGTTCCTATATAATTGATCAGGGTTAATGTTCCGCTATTGGAACCACCGCATGCAATAGTACTCCCGTCTAAAGTTCCTCCTACAGAGATAGGGTCAATGGTTAGAGTTGCAGCAGATGAGTAAGCAATTGGACAGGTCCCATTTTGAACGATCACACGAAATTGAGTTGTAAGTGTTATGTTGGTATAAATATAAGATGTAGTGGTATTTGCAATTGATATCCAGTTAATGCCGCCATCAATTGAATATTCCCAACCAAGTACATTTCCAATATGCCCGCTTAATGTTAGTGTATCGGAATTGTTTCCATAACAAACATTAACACTGCTTGCAATCGTTCCGCCAACAGATGGTGTAGTTACGATAATTGTATCGATTGTTGAGGTATCAGCAGGACAAACACCGTTTTGTACAACAGCAGCATAATAAGTAGTTGCCGTTAAATTTGAATAAGTCTGAGCAGAAGTTGTATTTGCAATATTGGCCCAGATAACACCATCGGTAGATGATTGCCAGTTTTGTATAGTACCAAGATTACCGGTTAAATTTATAGTAGCACCATTAGCACCGCTACAAACCGTATCATTGAAAGCGGTAATACCTCCAACGGATTTAGGGTTAACTGTAATTCGTATCACTGATGAAAGGGCCGGGCCACAACTTCCATTCATGACTCTCACACGATAATCATATGTGTTATCGGTTAATGCACCTGCTGTTAAAGAGCCTGAAGTGTATGTTGCAAGTGTATTGGCAATGGTAGAATAAGCGCCTCCGTTCAAAGAAACTTCCCAGGAAGATACTGTTGATGTGTGACCTGTTAATGTTAATAGGCCGCTTGTGCTGCCATCGCATACTGTATCAGCTGATGATAAAGTACCACCTACCGCGGCAGGGTTTACAACAACGGAATCTATATTGGTAAATACAGCTGCACAGGCACCACTTGTGAGCCGTGCCCTAAAGTACCTTGTAGCAACAAGATTAGTATACGTTTGGGTAGTTGTAGTACTTCCAACTGTAAAAGTTCCAAATGTGCGTGTAGCAGAAAATTGCCATTGAATAGTTCCCGTATGGCCTGATAATGTCAATGATCCGCTATTGGTGCCGCTGCAAACCGTTGTTCCTCCGCTTATTGTTCCCGCAACGGATGATGGGCTTGCTGTAATAGTTGATACACTTGAATTTGCCGAAACGCAGGATCCGTTTTGAACCACCACCCGAAACCGTGTTGGGTTTGAAGTTACGCTTGGGTAGGTAAGTGTTAAAGCGGTTATTGCAGTATCAATCGGGGTAACCCAGTTATCTATTGAGTATTGCCATTTTATTATGGTTCCAACCTTTCCTGAAGATGTCATTAAAGGGCTTGGGAAACCTGAACATACGGTGGCAGCGGCCGGACTAATTGTACCTCCGTTAGATACAGCATCTATAGCAATAATTATCGGAGTAGAATTTACAGCCGGGCAAGATCCATTTTGAACTACCGCACGGTACCTGGTTGGAATGATCAGATTATTATAGCTTTGGATCGAACTGGTATTAGAAATATTTATCCAGGTACTTCCTCCATCTGTTGAATATTCCCATCCTAATACACTACCGGTATTTCCTCCCAGTGTCAGAAAACCTGAATTTCCACTGATACAAACACTAGCCGGGCCCGTAATGGTTCCTCCAACTGAAGAAGGGGTTAAAACAACAGAGTAACCACTTTGTGTATTATTTCCTGCATTAGGGTCTCCCGCCACTATAACCGTATCGCTCATTGTATAGGTTCCCGGTAATGAAAGATTAGCTGTTGTGGTAAACGTATATAAAAAAGAAGAGTTAGGCGGAATAGAAGTCCCGACAGGTACAGTTTCCCCTGCATAGGATGCAACAGGGCCTGTAATATTATAGGATAGGTAAAACGGTGAATTGATGGTTCCAGGGCCTGAGTTGAACACCCTGATCGTTACCGGCTCTGTAGCAGTTAATACGCAACCTGAGGAGGGGGCTATAATTGCTCCAAGAGGAGTAGCTAAAACAGCATCATTTTGAGCTAAAGCCACACTGCCAATAAAAATCAGGGAAGTGAGAGTAAGTAATTTTCTCATAGAATTTTAGTTATTTTGATTTAAAAAACAAGCTTTTGTACGAATTGAGATGTAATTAAGTTTCTAAATATACAAAAAATAATAAAGAACAATAAAGAACAAAATTTAAGGTGTACTTAAAGAAACCGGTATTATTTTTCCGTTCATATACTGATGGGCGCTTAAAGAAAAATGAGCAATATATTCAGCCATTTGTCCGGCGCTAAGTGGAGCCTTATAACCCGGAAATGCCTCATTTAACATTTCTGTTTGTGCTGAACCGAGTGCCAGGCAATTAAAAGCAATATTTTTGTCTTTAAATTCCTCTGCCAAACATTCTGTAAGCGATGCTAATGCCGCTTTACTGGAAGTATATGCCGATAATCCCGGGAATTTTGAACTGCCCTGAAATCCGCCCATACTACCGATATTAACAACATGTGCTTTTTGTTTCATATCTATAATTGGAAGTAACAGCTGGATCAATCGTATAACAGAAAATACGTTTACGTTATAAATGTTTTGCAGATCAGCGGGAGAAATTTTCATAAAAGGTTTATTTGCAATTGCTCCGGCATTGTTTATTACAATGTTTATAGATAAAACATGTTGTTTAAGAGTAGAAGCAAAATTGGTGATCGATCTTTCATCATTGAGGTCACATGCAATAGGAATAACTATTGAGGAAGGGTTCGCAGATAGACATTTCTTTTTTAATTGTTCCAGCTTTTGAAGATTCCTGGAAATAGCAATAATTTTATTCTTAGGATCCGCACTCAATATTTTCACCAACTCATACCCGATTCCCCGACTTGCACCTGTGACAATAATATTCATAAGTATTGCGTAGTTTATATTGACCAAAGAAACGCAATTTTTCGTAAATTTACATACACTGAAATGCGCAAAATCTGTTTATATACATTTTTTCTAACCCTGTTGTTTGCCTTTTATACAAATGCAAGTGCACAGGATAGTACCATGCTTCGCAAAAACCCTCCGAAAGAGCGTTTTGTAGACCGGATGTTTTTTGGAGGAAATATTGGTTTACAATTTGGTACTGTAACATTTGTAGATGTATCACCATTAGTGGGATACCGCATCACTGATAAAATTTCGGCAGGTATTGGGGTAACCTACCAATATTATCATTATAAAGATAACACGTATGATTTTGAAACGAATGTGTATGGCGGACGTGTATTTGGCAGATACTTTTTTACTGATTATTTATTTGCCCATGCGGAATATGAATATCTGAACCTGGAAGCATTTGATTTTTTTCCAAGAAGACGTGTGGATGTTGGAAGCTTTTTAGCTGGAGGAGGTTATTTCCAACGTTTTGGAAACGGTAACTCCGGAATCATACTAATGCTGCTCTATAATTTTACAGAATCCGTTTATACTCCTTATACCAATCCTATTATCAGGATAGGGGTGCATATTGGCTTGTGATTTAGTGCTATTTTTTAACCGGCGATTTTAATTCAAAAGCAGCCCTGCGGTTTAGCCTTCTTCCTTCAGGATTATCCGATCCGTCAGGATTGGTATTTGCTGCAATCGGCTCGGTTTCACCCCTAAAATCAATATGTATTCGTTTTTCATCAATTCCATGATCCACTAAATATTTAGCAACAGCATATACCCTTCTTTCAGACAAACGAACGTTGTAATCATCTGTACCCTTGGCATCTGTGTGGCCCACAACAGCAATGGTTATATGTTTATTGTCGTTGAGGTATTTAAGTATTTCCTCCAAGGTTATTATACTTTCCGGTTTCAAATTGTATTTGTCAAAATCAAACAGGATATTCGAAAATTTGGGTATATCAAGAAGCTCAAAATCAGTGTCGCTTGTTTCACGTATTGAATCTGATTTGATCTTATTTTCCTGTTTTACTTTTTCACTGTGCTTTTTCGGATATATTTTATCTTCTAAAGAACCATATGTTTCGGTTTTTGTAGGAGCTTTATCTTTTTTTGCAAGCGCTAACGTATCAGCAGGGGTTATATCTTTTTTTGCCGGATCAATTACAGTTTTTTCTTTGTCTATATTATTTTTGTCGCCGGAAAGTTCATTTAACTTGTTTGTTTTTTTATAATTTTTTGCGATCACAGCCGAGTCCGCAGGAGTAAGTTTATTCCTTTGGAGCAAATCAGTAGAATCATTCCCCGGAGTTAATTTACCTGTACGAGGGTTTAGTTTAGTAAGATCAGTTGTTTCTTTATAATTTTTTGCGATCGCAGCTGAGTCAGCAATAGTCAGTTTATTTCTTTGCGGCAAGTCAGTAGAATCATTCCCCGAAGTTAATTTACCTGTGCGAGGATCTAATTTTTCGGGAGTTTTCTTATAATTTTTAGCGATCACAGACGAGTCCGCAGGAGTAAGTTTATTCCTTTGGAGCAAATCAGTAGAATCTTTCTCCAGAGTTAATTTACCTGTGCGAGGATCTAATTTTTCGGGAGTTTTCTTATAATTTTTCGCGATCACGGCTGAATCAGCAGGAGTAAGTTTATTCCTTTGCGTCAGTTCAGCTGAATCTTTTCCCGGTGTTAGTTTTCCTGCCAGGGGATTTAATTTTTCCACGGTTTTTTTATCATTTTTAGCGATCACAGCACTGCTGTCATTTCCTTTATATTCAGTAAAATTAAATGGCATTGTGGAATCTTTATGAGTGTATTCACTAAGTGTTCCGGATATTGGAGCTAAAACACTGTCAGAAGCAGTTTCATCTTCTTTAGGAATAATAAAATTTATGTAATAGATATCTTTCTCTCCTACTCCGTCTTGCGTGTAAGAAGAATAATAGGCATGAGAAAGATCAGTAGAAATAGTAAACGACAGATCATCATTTACATCATTGATCGGGTAACCTAAATTTTCAGGTTTTGACCAAATTCCATTTTCATAAACGGATTTAAAAATGTCATATCCACCCATAGAATTGTGGCCTTTGGAAGAGAAGTAAAATGTTTTGCCATCCATGCACATAAATACACGGTCTTCATCAGATGCTGTATTTACAGGTTCTCCTAAATTTTCGGGAGAACTCCACTTATTGGTTACAGTGTCCAGTTTTGATAAATAAATATCCCTTCCACCGATACCACCCGGACGGTCAGAAACAAAATAAACAGTTTTTTGATCAGGTGAAAGACATGCGGATGATTCATGATATTTTGAATTAATTGCTTTAAATTTCCGGATCCTGGACCATTTACTGCCTTCCAGGCTGGCATTGTAAATATCACCATTGTTTTTATCCCTGTAGATGAGCATTACGGCGCCATCGTGTGATAAGCCAACAATGGCATCATTCGTACTTTTGTTAATATTCCCCATTTTTTCAGGAGGCTCCCATTTAAAATTCTTTCTCTTAGAGATATAAATATCTTCATAATATTCTCCATCAATTTCTGCTTTTTCACCACCTTTTGTAGTTGGTCTCCGGGAATTAAAAATAAGTATTGATTCATCCGCGGAAGCAAATGGATCATAATCAGGATATGGCGAATTGATAAGTTCTCCTAAGTTGAATATTCTTGCTTTTACCGGATTTTCGGAAAAGTGCAGCCAGTTCTTACACTCCTGAATTCGCTTTTTTGCGGCTTCCATTTTTAAATCGGCAGACAGAACTGAAAATTCAGTTTTAATAATACTCTTTTGTTGTTGCGTGTTAGGCAGTTCCTGTATGTATTTTTCAAATTCCTCAATCGCTTTATGTGGATTGTAATTCGCCTGGTAGGCTTGTCCCAGATAATAGTGGATATCACTGTTTATATTCTCCTGATCCGAATTTGCAACTCTTTGGAAGTATTCAATGGATTTTGATTTGTGTTTACTTATATTCAAATAACAATAACCGGTTTTAAAGTTGATGAGCGTATTGTTTGGCTTTCTTTTAAATACATTCAAATACCTTTCCAGGGCATATTCATATTTCAATGGCCCAAGAGAAAATAAATAATCTCCTTTTTGTATTTCTGTCAGATCTTCCTTGGATAATTCATTCTCAGCAGGGGCAGGGTGGGATGCATATACCTTATTGGAATATTTTTGAGCATCCATCCCGGTTATTACAATACAAATACCAACAGCAAGCAATTTTACGGTAAGGCTATTCAAATAATAACAAGTATGTTTCATAAAATTTTTCACTGTAGTTTAATATATACTTGGCATAAATTTTTTCTTTTCTTTGATATAGGTGATCGAGATTTCAAAACCACCTCTTGATCTGGAATAATCATTTAATGATGAAATATTAATATCATAACTAAATCGTAAGGTATACTCCTTATAGATAAGTCCGGCATGAAGTATCACAGCATCCTTATATCTGTAAAAGGCTCCTAACAATAAATATGCCTCAGATCCTGACATATAATAATTTTCCATAAGTCCTATTGACGCTTCCTGTATATTGGCCTGTTGCATGAACAGGAAGGAAATATTAATCGTATTCAGCTCATTGATCTTAATTTTTGTTCCTCCTGATCCAACATATTTCCTTGGGATTTTGCTGTTACCGCCTAAAAATGCTTCTTTGGGTTCTGTAAGATGAAAAGCGGAAACTCCTAAGTATGGATTTAACCTTCTTGTTTTATGTGAAGTATAATAATAAAGCCCGAAACTTAATTCAGGAATGATATAAGAAGTATTTTGAAAATACTCGTCATTTGAAATACTCTGATCAAAGCCTCCGCCATTTACACTGCTATATTGATTATCAAAAGTGGCATTGTTCAGATTGATACTTTTATTTATAAATCCCAGTTGAACTCCGCATGTTAAATGATGAATGTCAGAACGGTCCCTGGTTACCTCGTAAGCTGTGGATAAAGCTAAGTGAAGTGTATTGAACCTGGTTGCCCCTGCTTTATTATTTAAAATATTTATTCCGAATCCAAATTTCTTTTTGGGAAAATCAAAAGCGGCATTGTCGGTTACAAAAGGATTTTTTGTTACTGATCTCCACTGTTGCCTGTGCTGAATATGCCCCCTGAGCGAGCCATTAAACATTCCTGTTGTAGCTGGGTTTAATGACAGCGGAGAAGCATCAAACTGGGAAAAATGATAATCCTGCTGAGCTAAAGCAGCCAGGTAAATAAAAAGGCTGAGCCCTGTTATCCCTGTTTTCATTAAAAACGTTTTTATTTTAATCATAGGTTTCCTATTTATCGTAATAATGTAACATCACCTGATTTACTATGTTCTTTACCATCAAGGGTAACTGCACGGAATGTATATACATACACGCCAATTGGAAGTTGTACTCCATTTTTAGTTCCATCCCATCCCTTGTAAGGATCAGTAGATTGGAATAACAATTCACCCCACTCTGAGTAAATTTTGAGATCAAGTGTTTTAATTGGCCCGCCTCTTACAAAGAATATATCATTTTTACCATCACCATTAGGGGTGAATATTGTCGGTACATCCGGGGTATAGATAGGTTCTACCGGTAAATCCATTGTAACTGAATCCATACAACCGTAAAGTGATGTAACAACTAGTTTGATTGTAAAGTTTCCGGCTGTTGTATAAGCATGTGAAGGATTTTGTGTTGTAGATGTATTTCCATCTCCAAAATTCCATGACCAAGTCGCTGCATCTGTTGAACCATCAGTAAAATTGATGTTCTCCAGCATAGAAGGATTTAAATCGGATACCGTAAACGATGCTACAGGCGGAGCTGTTAATGTTACTGTTTTGAAAATTGTATCGGTACATCCGGATGCGCTTGTTACAATTAATCTTACGTAATAACTTCCGATAGCGCTATAAATATGTGACGGATTTTGAAGTATTGACTGCTGTCCATCATCAAAATCCCATTGCCATGAAACAATAGAATCAGTTCCTGTTAATGAAGAGTCAGTAAAAAATACTTCACGATTTTGACAGATAACAACAAATCCGAAGTTGGCAGTTAAATCCCTTAAAGTAATTGTTTGGGTAGTTGTGTCAATGCAACCAAAATTAGTGGTAACAATCAAGCTAACAGTATATGTTCCCGCACTTGAGTAAGCGTGAACAGGTGATTGAAGCGTACTGGTTGTGAAGTCACCAAAATTCCAGTTCCAGGATACAATGCTTCCTGTTGATACAGTAGATGTATTAGTGAATATAACCGAAAGCGTGTTGCAGGTATTGCTGGTATTCCAGTTTGCATTTGGCTGAGGCCGTATGTTAATTCTTACCACATCACTTACAACTGCGCATCCATTGGTTGAAGTAAGCGTAAAGTTTACAAAACCTCTTGCAATATCAGCAGCGCTTGGCATGTAAGTAGCATTTAAAGCGGAATCGCTTGGAGAATAGGTTCCGGTACCATTACCAGTCCATCTTCCGGTAGCTGTTCCACCGGTAATAATACCATTAAGGGTAATTGGTAATGATGATCTGCACACTGACTGGTCTGGTCCTGCGTTTACAACCGGTCGTGCACTCCATATAACTACCAATGTATCCGATTGAGCCAGACATTGGCCGTTGTTTGTTGAAGTAAGTACAAAGTTTACAATTCCGGCAGTCGTATCCGCAACACTTGCAATGTAAATTACATTTAGCGTTGTATCATTAATAAAGAATGTACCTGTTCCGTTGCTGGTCCATCTTCCGGTGGTAGTTCCGCCTGTAACAGTGCCAGTTAATAAAATATTTGGATTGCCGTCACAAAGATGCTGATCAGGTCCTGCATTAACAATTGGCCTTGGCGTTATATTGATTTGGAGTGTATCAGTAGCAGGGTTACATGCGCCATTTTGTGTGGAAGTTAATATAATAGTTACTCTTCCTGAACTGATTTCTGCCGGACTTAGGTTATAAGTCGGGTTAAGTACCGTATCTGCCGGGCTAAACGTACCTGCTCCCAGGGTGTTCCAGATAACACCGCCTGCATTAATAACAGTTCCATTTAATGGAATGGTTGTGCTTGTTCCACATGGGGTTATGCTGGTAGTGGCTGATACAACAGGAGCGTTGGAGATGGTAATATTTACTGTATCCGCTTTATTGATACAGGAGGCGGTTGCAGTTAAAATCAATGTGACATTTCCGGTAGCTGTATCAGTAGCGCTGAATGTATATGCCGCGTTAAGTGTAGTAGCGGATGGAGTGAACACACCTGAGCCAAGTGTAGTCCAGATGCCGGTTCCTGATCCGCCGGTTATGGTACCATTCAGGTTTTCAGACACGTTTGCGCAAATACTTCTGTCCGGGCCTACATTTACCACAGGTATTGTAGTTATTCGTATAAGTACGGTATCTGTTGTTGCATTACAAGTTCCGTTATTGGTGGATGTTAAAACCAATCGTACAAAACCTGCGATGGTATCTGCCGAACCAAATGCGTATTTCGCGTTCAGAGTAGAGTCTGTCGGGAAGAATGTTCCTGAGCCTAATGTTGTCCAGATACCTTTGGTAGTGGCACCTGAGACAGTACCATTCAACTGTACAGTATCTACTCCTTTACAAACTATCTGGTCTGGGCCTGCCATTACACTTGGTCCGTCTGTTATAGTAAGAATTAAAGAATCCCTGATCGCACATGCAAAGGTAGAAGTTAATGTGAGTATAACTTGTCCGGATGCTGTATCAGCAGCGCTGGCAGTATAAGTTGCATTTAAGGCCGTGTCATTGGGCGAAAACGTTCCTGTTCCGGTAGTGGTCCATATTCCTGTAGTTGTAGCTCCGGTTACTGAGCCATTCAGGCTAACAATAGCGTTATTGGCACATACGGTTTGATCAGGGCCTGCATTCACCACAGGTTTTGGCGTTATGGTAATGGTAACAGTATCAGTTACAGCCAAACAATTATTATTATTCGTAGAAGTTAAAACAAGTGTTACCGTACCTGCGAGTGTATCAGCCGGGCTTGGCGTATATATTGCGTTCAAAGTAGTTGTGCTCGGTGTAAATGCTCCTGTTCCGGAAGTACTCCATACACCCGTGGTTGCGCCACCCGTTACACTTCCGTTCAATGTTACATTATCGCCAACACAAGCAAATATATTACCACCTGCATTTACATTTGGCGCATCAGTAATGGTTACTACCATTGTATCATACTCTGTAAGACAGTTTCCAAGGTTGCTTGCGGAGAGGATTAGTCTCACACTTCCTGCTGTGGTGTCTGCACTGCTTGGATTATAGGTAGCATTTAATGTAGTGTTATTTGGAGTAAATGTTCCGGACCCGGTTGTTACCCAAACTCCTGTGAACGCTCCTCCCTGTACGCTGCCATTTAGTGAAACAGCGCTATTGTTTGCACATACCGTATCATCCGGTCCGGCATTAACAATGGGGGCAGAGGTAATGGTTACATACATGGTATCCTTAACAGATGGACAACTGCTGAATGCCGGTGAAGCTAAAACAAACATTAGCGTACCAGTGACTGTATCAGCCGGACTGAAATAATAGTTTGTAATAAGTCTGTTAGCTCCGGGAGAGAATATTCCTGTTCCGGTTGTTGTCCAGTTGCCTGTGGTGATTCCTCCTGTAATATTTCCGAATAACCGTACATAATTGTTAGCGCAAACTGTTTGATCAGGACCGGCTTCCACGATTGGCACACCATAGAAGAAAACTTTCATCGAATCCTGTACCGACCTGCATGTTCCATTGTTGGTGGATGTGAGTCTAAAAGTAATTTGTCCTGCAAGTGTGTCAGCCGGTGTTGGGAAATAAGTAGCATTTAAGGTACTGTCATTTGGTGAAAAAGTTCCGGTACCGGTAGTTGTCCATTTTCCTGTTGTAGCTCCTCCTGTTACACTTCCATTTAATAAAATAACAGGATTCGGGATACAGAATGTTTGGTCAGGACCAGCGTTCACTTTTGGCGCATCTGTAATAGTTATTCTCATGGTATCCGTAATCGGACAAGAGTTAGTAGCGGTAAGAACAAGTGTTACAATTCCGGCAGCCGTATCAGCTGAACTAGGCCTGTATGTAGTGTTTAATGTAGTGGTATTTGGTGTGAATGTTCCGGTTCCTGAACTTGACCAAATGCCTGTTGTAGAGCTTCCTGTAACAGAACCGCTTAAAGTTACATTCGCATTATTGCCGCATACAATACGATCAGCGCCTGCATTAACAATTGGTTTTGCCCTGAAAGTAACATTCATGATATCCGTATTGGCATTGCAGGTTCCATTATTTGTAGATGTAAGGATAAAGGAAATAGTTCCTACAATAGTATCATTTCCGCTTGGTATATAAGTAGCGTTTAATACAGTATTGCCAGGTGTGAATGTTCCTGTACCATTTGTTCCCCATATTCCGGTTGTTGTTGGACCTGTTACTGAGCCATTCAGGAATACATTGTTTCCATTGCACACAATTTGATCAGGTCCCGCATTCACAATTGGATCTGGAGTAATGTATAATACCATGGTATCTCTTTCTGCGAAGCAATTTCCATTTCCGGTAGAGAATAAATAGAAGGATACTTGCCCTGCTGTTGTATCTGCCATGCTTGGCTGATATGTTGCATTAAGCGTGGTAGTATTTGGGAAGAATGTTCCGCTTCCGGATGTAAACCATTGTCCGGTTGTTGTTGGCCCTGAAACTGACCCGTTCAATGTGATAGTGGCATTGTTCGCACACACCGTATCATTTGGTCCCGCATTTACAACCGGTGCGGAAGTGATTGTAAATTTAACAGTGTCGGATGTATTTACACATGCATTGGTAGATGTCAATACTAACGTCACCAAGCCACTTGAAGCATCAGCAGCGCTTGTATTGTAAGTTGCATTGAGTGTGGTTGCATTTGGTGAGAATGTACCGGTGCCTGTAGTGGTCCAGATTCCTGTGGAAGCTCCTCCGTTGATTACACCATTTAAAGGTATTACAGCATTATTGGCACAGAATGTAAAATCAATTCCTGCATTTACATTTGGTATGGTAGTTATTGTTACAAGCATTGTATCTTTTACAGCGGAACAATTTCCATTATTTGTTGATGTAAGGATAAAGGTTACACTTCCTGCAATACTATCTGCCGATGTAAACAGATAGGATGCATTCAACGCACTGTCATTAGGAATGAAGTTTCCTGAACCTGAAGCGGTCCATTTACCGGTAATACTGCCTCCTGAAACCGTACCGGCTAAGTTTACCGTGTCATCATTAATACAAACGATCTGGTCGGGGCCTGCATTTACTGTTATACCTGGAGCTACATTTATAACCGCTGTGTCAGTTACAAGGCAGGAATTTGTAGAAGATAGATAAAGATTAAATGTACCCGCAATTTTATCAGCGGCACTCATCACATAAGACGCGTTTAATGTAGTATCATTTGGTGAGAATGTACCGGTTCCGGAAGTAGTCCATCTGCCTGTTGTAGTTCCACCGGAAACAATTCCATTGAGTGCTACCAGGCTGTCGTTACATACTGTTCGGTCGGGTCCCGCATTTACATTCGGACGAGGTGTAAAGATCACCTGCATGGTATCATACGCTGCTGCACACAAGCCATTATTGGTAGATTGTATATAAATATTAATTGTACCGGCAGTGGTATCGGCAATGCTTGGGGCATATATTACATTCAAGGCACTGTCATTTGGAATAAATACTCCGGTACCATTGGTGCTCCAGCGGATGGAAACGGTGCCGCCTTTGAGTGTGTCGCTCAATTTTACGCTATCGCCATAGCATACTACTATCACATTGGGTCCTGCGTTTACATAAGGCGCCGGAGTTATTGTAAGTACTAATGCATCGGATGCAGCCGGACAACTTCCATTATTTCTGGATGTGAGTGTAAGTGTTACAGTACCGGCAGTTGTATCGGTATTGCTTGGAAGGTATTTGGCATTTAATACCGTATCATTTGGAATAAATGTTCCGGTTCCGGAAGTGGTCCATATTCCTACGGTTGTTATTCCGCCCACAATACCATTTAGTAAAACTGTATCTGTGGTAGCACAGATGGTTTGATCAGGTCCTGCATTTACATTGGCGCTCGGACTTATAGTAACTATCATCGTATCTCTCGCGATGGTACAACCCAGCGCATTGGTTGACGAAAGAATAAGTGATACTACGCCGGCTGCCGTATCAGCGCTGCTGAAAGTGTAAGTTGCATTTAAAGTGGTTGAATCCGGTGCAAATGTTCCTGTACCGGTGCTTGTCCATTTTCCTGTACCGGCACCTCCTGTAACAGTACCATTCAATAATAATGGGCTGTTTGCACAAACTGTCTGATCTGGTCCTGCATTAACAGTTGGCTTTGGTGTAACGATAATCTGAACAGTATCTTTTTCTGCAAGACAGTTTCCATTATTAGTGGAAGTCAATACAATAGAAACCGATCCTGCCAATGTATCTGCAGAGCTTAATGTATAAGTAGCGTTTAATGTACTGTCATTTGGCGCAAAGGTTCCTGTACCTGTTGTTGTCCACTTACCTGTTGTTGCACCGCCGGTTACTGAACCATTTAATGTAACTACAATATTGTTACTGCAGGTAAAGATATCTATTCCTGCATTTACCAGCGGTGCAGGTGTAATGGTAACAACCATTGTATCTTTCCCTGGTGTACAAACTGTATTTCCTGTTGATGTTAAAATTAATATAACTGTTCCTGAAGAAATATCCGTTGCACCGGGAATATAAGTTGTATTCAGTACTGTTGCACCGGGAATAAAAGTACCATCTCCTGTTGTTGACCATATGCCCGTGTTTGTTTCTCCGGTAATAATCCCGTTGAGGAAAACAGCATCATTATTAGCGCAAACAGTTTGATTAGGCCCTGCATTTACAGCAGGTGCAGGAATAATCGTTACGTTCAATGTGTCGGATACAGGGGCACATGTACCGTTGTTTCTTGAAGTAAGAATTAATTTTACGTTTCCTGCAATAGTATCAGCAATACTTGGCGTGTATGTTGTATTCAAAAGTGTGTCATTGGCAAATGTACCTGTTCCTGTACTTGACCAAATACCTTTAGTAGTTCCTCCTGAAACTGTTCCGGTAAGATTCACCATTGCATTTGCGCAAATTGTTTTATCTGTACCTGCATTTACAACTGGCTGAGGTGTAATTGTTATAACTAAACTATCTGTTACAGGATCACAAGAACCATTATTCGTAGAGGTGAGTATGAGTGTCACTGTTCCTGCTCCTTTATCTGTTAGGCTAGGAGTATATGTTGCATTAAATAATGATGAATCGTTGAAAGTTCCGCTACCACTGGTGGTCCACCTGCCCGTAGTAGTTCCACCGAATACAGCACCATTCAATGTAACCACAGCATTATTGATACATATACTTTGATCTATACCCGCATTCACATAAATACCCGGATCAATATCAACTTTTAATGTATCGTTTGCAGAAGCGCATGATCCGCCACCGGTAGCAGTAAGTATTAAAAATACTGTTCCTGAAACAGTGTCAGCCGGACTTGGAGTGTAAACAGTATTTAGTGCATTCGGATTAGCGAATGTTCCTGTTCCGGTTGTTGTCCATGTTCCTCCGGTAGCAATGGTAACTATTCCTGTTAATGTAACGTTCGCATTGTGCGCGCATACGATCTGATCAGGGCCTGCAATGACAGTAGGTTTAGGAGTAAATCTAACAACCATGCTATCGATTGCAGCAGTACAAATTCCATTGCCTGTGCTTGTTAATATTAATGTAACAGTTCCTGCTAATGTATCTGCCGGACTTGGAGTATATGTTGTAGCAAGAGCATTCGGATCTGTAAATCCTCCTGATCCTGTAGTAGTCCAAGTGCCGCCTGTGGCTCCTATAACAGATCCTGATAAACTTACTGTATTGCCAGCACAAATGGTATCATCAGCTCCTGCGTTTGCTATGATGGAATTAAATATAGTGATCATCATATCATCAGACGATGCGGGACAAGTACCATTTGAAATGGTCCATCTTAAGAATACTGTATCGCCAACTACAAGTCCGGTTACTGTTGAAGTTGGAGAAGCCGGAGTAGTAATGGTTGCTGTGCCTGATATTACTGTCCATATACCTGTTCCAACTGTAGGAGCGTTACCTGCTAATGTTACAGTAGAAGCATTACAAGCAATCTGATCTATTCCTGCATTAGCTGAAGTAGGAAGTTCAAATACATTGATCGTCACATCATCTGTAGATGGAGCACAAATTCCATTTGTGATGGTCCATCTTAATACAGATGTTCCTCCTATTGTTAAACCGGTTACACCACTGGTTAAAGAAGTAGGTGTAGTTACAACTGCTGTTCCTGAAACTACTGACCACATTCCTGTTCCAACGGATGGTGAGTTACCTGAAAGAGTGGTTGTTGTAGTATTACATAAATTCTGATCAGCTCCTGCATCTGAAACAGATGGTGCAGGAATAATAGTGATGGTAATATCATCAGTTGATGCAGGACAAATTCCATTGGAAATAGTCCATCTTAAAGTTGTTGAAGAGCCAATGGTGAGGCTTGTAACTGTTGATGTTGGAGAAGATGGTGTTGAAACACTTCCTGAACCTGATACCACCGTCCATACACCTGTTCCTAATATCGGTGAATTACCTGCAAGTATATATGAGGTTACATCACAAAGACTGGTATCAACGCCTGCATTCGCTACAGTTGGAGGTTGATCAATAGTAATTACAACATCATCAGTAGATGGAGCACAGCTTCCATTGGATGTCGTCCATCTTAATGTAACAATTGATCCTACAGTCATTCCTGTAACAGTAGAAGTAGGTGAAGCTGGTGTTGTGATGGTAGCAATACCTGACACCACAGTCCATAATCCGGTACCAACAGTAGGTGTATTACCGGCCAGTACAGTGTTTGTTACATTACATAAATTTTGATTAGGTCCTGCATTCGCTGCTGTTGGCCCCTCACTAACTACAATCTTAACGCTATCGATAGAAGCAGAGCAAGTAATTCCATTGGTGATCGTCCAGGCCAATGTTACTGAATCACCAATAACTAAACCTGTAATTCCTGTAGATGGTGAAGAAGGAGAAGTGATAGTAGCAGTTCCTGAAATTAAGCTCCACACACCTGTTCCTATAATAGGCATATTTGCAGCCGTTACAGTGGATGTAGTATTACAAATATTTTGATCCGGTCCGGCATTAGCTGGAGTTGGTAATGCATCTATAGTAATAACAACATCATCAGTGGACGAAGGACAAAATCCATTAGCTATTGTCCAGCGCAAGGTTACAGATGTTCCTGCAACCAAACCTGTTATTGTTGTGGTAGGTGATGATGGAGTTGTAATAGTAGCAGTACCTGAAGCAATGGTCCAAGTTCCTGTTCCAACCGTTGGAGTATTACCAGAAAGAACAGTAGAAGTTACATTACATAATGTTTGATCCACATCTGCATCAGCCGTTGTTGGAAGGTCATCAACTGTAATTGCTACATCATCGGAAGATGGAGCGCATACACCATTGCTTATTGTCCAACGAAGTGTAACAGAACCGACGAGCAATCCTGTAACAGTTGTAGTGGGTGAATTAACGGAAGTAATAGTAGCAGTACCGGATACGATGGTCCATGTTCCTGTTCCAACGCCTGCGGAGTTGGCCGACATAGTAGTAGATGTTACATTACAAAGATTTTCATCAGGGCCTGCGTTTGCAACTGTTGGTAAATTATTAATGATGATTGTCATCTCATCAAAAGAAGCCGGACAAGAATCATTAGAGATGGTCCATCTCAATGTTACCGAGGTTCCTGCAACTAATCCTGTTACAGTTGAAGTTGCAGAACCTGGTGTTGTAATTGTTGCTGTGCCGGATACAATACTCCAATTACCGCTGCCAATTACAGGAACATTTCCGGCAAGCGTGTAGGTAGTTAAATTACAAAGTGTTGTATCTGATCCTGCATCAGCTGCTGTAGGTAACTCATCTACATTGATAACAACATCAT
The DNA here is from genome assembly GCA_052389695.1 of Bacteroidota bacterium. Lineage (GTDB taxonomy): Bacteria > Bacteroidota > Bacteroidia > 2-12-FULL-35-15 > 2-12-FULL-35-15 > 2-12-FULL-35-15. The sequence goes on from JBQTHQ010000090.1 coordinate 43,559, forward strand.
CAGTACTGGAAGCACAACCCGGTGCGGAGATGGTCCATCTTAGAGTAACCGAAGCCCCAATAACAAGTCCTGTGACACCCGAAGTAGGCGAAGCAGGCGTAGTGATAGTAGCCGTACCGGAAACAACTGACCATGCACCGGTACCAGAAACGGCAACATTACCAGCCAGGGTAGCAGCAGTAACATTACATAAATGTTGATCAGGCCCGGCATTAGCCACAGTGATGACCCCGCTGATATTAATTATCACAGTATCAGTAGAAGCAGTACAAGGAGCATTGCTGATTGTCCATACCAGTGTAACCGAGGTTCCGGCGGTTAATCCTGTAACCCCTGAAGTAGGCGAAGAAGGAGTAGTGATGGTAGCAGTACCTGAAACCACTGTCCATAGCCCTGTACCAAAAGCAGGAACATTGGCAGATAAAGTAGTAGAGCCGGAGCTGCATAAATTTTGATCCGGTCCTGCATTGGCTACAGTAGGCGGTTCCATAATGGTAATGACCATATCATCAGAAGATGTACAAGATAAATTAGTAGTGGTCCATCTAAGAGTAACAGAAGTACCAACAACAAGACCAGTAACAGTAGAAGTAGGAGAAGCAGGGGTAGTGATGGTAGCAGTACCAGACACCACAGTCCATAATCCGGTGCCAACAGTAGGCGTATTACCAGCCAGCACAGTATTAGTTACATTACATAAACTCTGATTAACGTTAGCATTGGCAGCAGTTGGAGGTTCAGCAATGGTTATTATAACATCATCGATGGAAGCCCCGCAAGCCGGATTAGAGATTGTCCAGCGCAAAGTAACAGAAGAACCAATAGTTAAACCGGTGACAGTAGAAGTAGGTGAAGAAGGAGTAGTAATAGTAGCAGTACCAGCAAACACGGTCCATACGCCGGTTCCAACAACAGGCACATTACCGGCAAGAGTGGTAGAGGTAACATTACAAATATTTTGATCCGGTCCTGCATTAGCAATAGTAGCAGGAGCAGCCACATCGATCACCATTGTATCAGTAGAAGCAGTACACGGACTGTTAGAGATGGTCCAAACCAAAGTAACCGAAGCCCCCACTACCAAACCATTTACAGTAGAGGTAGGTGAAGAAGGCGTTGTAATGGTAGCAGTACCTGAGACAACAGTCCACAAGCCAGTTCCAACAGCAGGCACATTTGCGTTAAGAGTAGTAGAGGTAACGTTACAAAGATCCTGATCCACATCCGCATTGGCCACTGTAGGGGGAGCAGAAACGTTAATGACCATATCATCACTGTTGCTTCCACAACCACCGTTAGTAATTGTCCAGCGCAATGTAACCGAAGCGCCCACCACTAAACCCGTTACACCCGAAGTAGGAGAAGCGGGAGTGGTAATGGTAGCAACCCCTGCAACAACGGTCCACAGGCCAGAACCCACGGTAGCGGTATTACCCGAAAGAGTAGCAGTAGTGATATTACATAAATTTTGATCAGCATCAGCATCCGCAACAGTAGCAGGCGCAGCCACATTAATGATCATTGTATCAGTAGAAGCCGGACAAGAATCATTTGATATGGTCCACACCAAAGTAACAGAACCAACCACAAGTCCGGTAACAGCAGAAGTAGGAGAAGAAGGAGTGGTGATAGTAGCAGTACCTGTTTCAACGGTCCATACCCCGGTACCCACAGCAGGTGCATTACCTGTTAGGGTAGAAGAAGTAACATTACACAAAGCCTGATCCGGCCCAGCATTAGCTACTGTAGGTAACTCATCTACATTGATAACCACATCATCAAATGATGAACCGCAGGCAGGATTAAATATCGTCCACCTTAATGTTGCGGAAGATCCCGGTACCAGGCCGGTAACACCACTGTTGCGTAAAGAAGGAGTAGTAATGGTTGCAGTACCTGATACAACTGTCCAGGCGCCTGTTCCTACTGTTGCAACATTACCATTAAGAGTTGTAGTTGTAACATTACATAAATGCTGATCAGCTCCGGCATTGGCAATCGTGGCAAGGTCTGCGACATCAATTATTACAGTATCAGTAGATGGTGTACAAGGTGGATTACTGATGGTCCATACTAAAGTTACACTTGCTCCGATGGTCAATCCGGTAACCCCTGAAGTAGGCGAAGAAGGTGTAGTGATAGTTGCAGTACCGGCAAACACGGTCCATAGTCCGGTACCAACCGTTGGAATATTTCCTGCAAGGGTAGTAGTGGTAACATTACATAATCCTTGGTCAGGTCCGGCAGCAGCAACGGTAGGCGGGTTAAGGATAGTTATAACTACATCATCTGAATTAGTACATGCACCATTTGTGGTTGTCCACCTTAATGTAACAGAAGTACCGACTACCATCCCGGTAACAGTAGAAAGCGGATCAGTAGGGGTAGTTATGGTTGCGGTTCCTGAAACTACGGTCCATAATCCGGTACCAACAACGGGAGCATTACCCGAAAGAACAGTATTGGTTACATTACATAATGTTTGATCTGCGTCCGCATCAGCTGCAGTTGGAGGAGGAGCGATATTGATCACCACATCATCTTCAGAAACAACACAAACACCACTGCTAATTGTCCATCTTAATGTTACGGAAGAACCTATTGTAAGTCCTGTAACAGTTGAAGATGGCGAGTTAGGTGAAGTAATAGTCGCTGGGCCAACAATTACACTCCATGTTCCTGTGCCAATAGTTGGCGTATTTCCTGATAAAGAAGCACTTGTTACGTTACACAGATTTTGATCCGCACCTGCATCAGCTACACTTGGTGGTAAAGCATTAAAAATAGTTACGTTATCAGTACTGGAACAAGCACCATTTGTGGTTGTCCAGGTTAAAGTAACATTTGTTCCGGGAACTAATCCGGTTAAACCGGAAGTGGGTGAAGCAGGAGTGGTGATGGTTGCAGTTCCAGATGAAACAGTCCACAGTCCGGTTCCGGTAGCCGGTGCATTACCTGCTAATGTAGCGGTTGTTGCATTACAAATATTTTGATCTGGTCCTGCATTTGCTGCTGTAGGCGGTAATGCAATATTGATCACTACATCATCAGTTGAAGCAGCACATACTCCATTTGAAATGGTCCATCTTAAAGTAACACTTGAACCGATGGTCAATCCCGTAACGCCGGATGTTGGTGAAGCAGGAGTAGTAATGGTAGCCGGCGGTACGATCACACTCCATACCCCTGTACCAGTAGTTGGTGCATTACCTGCTAATGTAGCGGTAGTTACATTACAAATGTTTTGATCCGGTCCGGCATTAGCAGTAGTAGGCACCGGAGTAAAATTAATGAGCATCACATCTGTAACTGCCCCGCAAGTACCATTGCCAGTTGAAGTGAGAGTCAATGTAATCGGCCCCGATGTTTTATCTGTTGCGCTTGGCGTGTAAATAGCATTTAAAAGTGTAGCATTATTAAATGTTCCTGTTCCGCTTGTAGTCCATGTTCCTCCCGTAGCAGTTGTTACAGCTCCGTTTAAATTAACGGTAGCTGTGCTGGCACAAACAGTTTGGTTAGGTCCCGCATTTACATAAATACCAGGAGTAATGGTAATGATCATTGTATCTGTGGCGCCCGGACAAGCTCCTCCACCGGTTGGGGTGAGCACTATGGTTACCAGACCTGCAAGGGTGTCAGCAGGAGTAGCCTGATAGACAGCAGTCATGGTGGTTGCATTCGGACTAAATGTTCCTGTTCCATCAGGAGTTGACCATATACCTGTAGATGGTACAGAACCTACTATTGTTGCATTTGGATTGTTGGCGCAAATTGTTTGGTCTGCACCTGCATTCACTAACGAACCCGCAGTTATTGTTAATGTCATTGTATCAGCAACAACTGAACAAGGTGCATGTCCGGTACTGGTAAGTATAAGAGTAACGCTACCTGCAGCTGTATCAGCATCACTAGCTAGATAGGTTGCATTAAGAGTTGTATTGTTTGGATTGAATGTTCCAGTTCCGTTAGGACTAGTCCATATTCCACCGGTTGCAATGGTTACAATACCATTCAGTAAAACATCCGGAGCGGCCGAACACACAGTTTTATCAGGTCCTGCGCTTACTCTTGGTGCATCCGTAATGGTAATAATCATCTCATCAAATGCAGCCGCACAGCCACCATTACCGGTTGTAGTAAGTCTTAGTGTTACAGAACCAGCTGCAGTATCCGCAGCGCTTGGAGTATAAGTTGCACCAAGAGTTGTATTATTTGGATTGAATGTTCCTGATCCGCTTGTCGTCCATATTCCACCGGTAGCGATTGTTACCGAACCGTTAAGTGTGACAACAGCATTGTTTGCACAAACTGTTTGATTTACATTTGCATTTGCTGTTGGCGCATCAGAAATAGTGACAATCATGTCATCCGTATCTGCAGGACAAATTCCATTTCCGGTTGTTGTTAGCCTTAATGTTACAGTACCTGCGGTTGTATCAGCATTGCTTGGAGTGTAGATTGCATTTAGTAAAGTAGCATCATCAAATGTTCCCGATCCTAAAGTACTCCATACACCCCCGGTAGCAAATGTTACAGAACCGGCAAGGGTTACGTTTGCATTATTACTACAAACAGATTGATCAATATTCGCATCGGCAACAGGTTGAGGAACGATAGTTATTACAACATCATCTGTTGATGCACCACAAGCAGGATTTGAAATTGTCCAACGTAAGGTTACATTTCCTGGAACTAAACCTGTAACTCCCGAGGTAGGAGAAGAAGGGGTAGTGATAGTAGCAGTACCTGCAAATACGGTCCATACTCCAGTGCCTACAACCGGCACATTACCCGCAAGTGTTGCGGTTGTTAAATTACAATGACTTTGATCAGGCCCTGCATTTGAAATGGTAGCTGGTGCTGCTACGTTGATCACTACGTCATCAAAATTATTTCCACATCCCCCATTAGAAATAGTCCATCGCAGTGTAACCGAAGCCCCGACAGTTAAACCAGTGACAGTAGAAGTAGGCGAAGCAGGAGTAGTGATGGTAGCGGTCCCTGCAAATACGGTCCAGGTGCCTGTTCCCA
>JBQTHQ010000091.1:0-12713 GCA_052389695.1 Bacteroidota bacterium
GTAAAGCAACAGAAGTATGTGTATAACCACCCGCATTTAAAATAATACCATCATAAGTAAATCCTTTTTCATGCAGTTTGTTGATCAACTCACCTTCCACATTACTTTGGTAATACGTTAATTCGATCTTTGGAAACTTACTTTGCAAAGTTTTGAAATATTCTTCAAAAGTTTGGTTTCCGTAAACAGAAGTTTCACGAGTGCCCAAAAGATTTAAGTTAGGGCCGTTTATAATTAATAGTTTCATATGAGCGAATAACGAATTTGTACGAAATTACGAATAATTGTTTTATGGATAATATTCATAAGCGCCAAGATCGGGGATATTATTTGGAGTTGGATTAGGACGGTTATTATTATTTAGATCACGCGATATGATAATATTCGTATCTCCCCTATCAACCGCACCTGCAGTAGCAGATGACAATTGATAATTATTTACACTATAGTCTTTGAATCCAGGATCAGCCTTAGATATATTCATATAATGTAAACCGTTAGAAGTGTTCAAACCAGTTCTTAAAATACAATGATCAAATTTATAAGAGAATATTCCTGACTGGAATGTGGATGAATCCAAACCGATTTCTTCAGCCAGGTTACCATATAAGATACAATTCCCAAAATAGGCGCTGTCCATGCTGCGAAGAACAACAATGTTCCCCTTAGCAACATAATAATTGTTAAGTATTAATAAAGGTGTGGTTCTTTTTTCAGTCCAGAAATTAGCAAAGGTACAATGTTCAAAACGGTATTTTCCGCCAATGGTAAGTGCTGCAACATATTGTCCGCAATTGGCAAATACGCAATTCACACTTCTGATATGAGCACCTTGCCCGTAGATTGCTGCAGCCGTCATGTTTTTCACAATTGTGTTATTGATTTGCAATGTTGGAGTTGTTAATGATGCCACCGTATCTGCCTGTACGCCAATACTTCCATTTTTAATAATGGCCCAGTCAATGATGTTGTTTTTACTTCCTGCTGAAAGCCATATTTTTCCCCATTGTCCGGAAAGCTCTTTGTATTCAGGTTCCAGACGATCGCCCTGGAAGGTAACTTCATCGCCTTTTGAACCGAGGACTTTTAATGTACCATCCTTATAGATCCATAAAACAGCTTTGTTATGGAGGTTTACGCGTGTTCCTGGAAGCATTGTTAACGTACAGTTTGAGTCAACCACTGCATATCCGAATATTAAATGAGGTTTGTCATTGGTCCAAACATCATTGCAATTGATAATGGAATAAAAAGGGTTACCCGAAGGAAGGTTGGGTTTATGCAAATACACGTCCTGCCCGATAGCCGTTAATATGACTTCCTGGGTATTCCCATTGGTCTCAAAAAAAACAGACTCACTGATTATTAAAGGCGAATTACTTCCGGTAGGATTAACTGTAACCTGTACAAATGCATAGAGGCTATCTCCTCCTAAAATTTCAATATCATTTATTGAAGTTCCGGAAATACCATCAATATTAAGCCTGAACTGGGAGCTGGTACCACCAGCTAAATATGCTTTTGAAATATTAATGGGTTGCCGGTGGCGATTGTATATCCGGAATATTTTAGTGGTAGAACCAACTTGTGTGAAAACAGTATCAAACAAAACAGAATCAGTTGAAAATTCAAGTTTAGCGGAGGAATCGGTCAGTAATTCATCTTTTTTACAAGATGATAAAATGAGTAATGAGGAAAGAAAAATAAAAAATAATTGTTTTTTTAAAATCATATACAAATATAGAAAGGATAAGCCTAAGGTGAACGCTGATTTTATGGAAATATTTTATGAAAGTTATATTACAACTGCTTCCTTACTAAAATCGTAATTACTATAATCAGTAATTACTTTGTAAAGGGTATCCCGTTCAATGGGTGTACGATTCACTTGTTTTATCAGTTCCACCAACTGTTGTGTGCTTAATTTTGGCGACTGCTCTTCTGAGCCGGCCATGGTATATATTTTTGTAGAATCATCAATTGTTCCATCAATATCATCTACACCAAATGATAAGGATAGTTGCGCCGTAGTACGTCCTATCATTGGCCAGTAGGCTTTTAAATGCGGGAAATTATCCATGTAAATTCTTGATATGGCATAATTTCGTAAATCTTCAATTACTGTCGATTCGGTAATGTGGCTCATTTGATTGTCCTTATTACGAAATTTCAAAGGAATGAATGTGTTGAAGCCTTTTGTTTTATCTTGTAATTTACGTAAACGATCCATGTGATCAATACGATGTTCAAATTTTTCGACATGTCCGTACAGCATGGTTGCATTGGAAGGCATTCCCAATTTATGTGCTGTTTCGTGTATCTCCAACCATTCTGCAGAAGTGCATTTGTCTTCGCAGATCTGTTTACGGATATCTTCATCAAAAATTTCAGCGCCGCCGCCCGGTAGTGAATTTTGACCATGGTCTTTTAAAATACGTAACCCCTCTTCATAACTTACTTTCGCTTTTCTACACATATACTCCAGTTCCACAGCGGTAAAAGCTTTTACATGCAGATCGGGCCGAATGGTTTTTATTTTTTTGATCAATCCTGCAAAATAATGTAAGCCCATCTTCGGATGCACACCTCCAACAATATGTACTTCTGTCACAGGTTTTCCATCATAACTACGGACAAGATTCAAAATCCCTTCTTCGGATAATTCCCATGAGCCTTCTTTTTGTTTCAGTAAACGGGAATAGGAGCAAAATTTGCAATCGAATACACAAATATTGGTAGGTTCAATATGAAAATTGCGATTAAAATAAACATGATTTCCATTCTTTTTTTCGCGGATATGATTTGCCAATGATCCAAGAAAGCTTACTTCACCTTTTTGATAAAGCAATACTCCTTCATTAAAAGTAATACGCTCACCGGCATGCACTTTTTCGGCAATTGTTTTTAAATTTTTGGAAATTTTCGAATCAAGTAATATGGGATGAATATTTATGGTTTGCATAATTATGTGTCCGTATAGATTAATAAAGCGCCCATCCCAAATTAAGTCCCAGTGTGAGCTTAATAGGAAAATTAAATAATACCCCGAAATCTTCTGTGTCGTATGGTGTACTTTTATAACTGGTTGAGTGATAGATCCATGTATTTTTCTTATAACCAAGTCCTGCAAATACATCGGCTGTAAACTTTTTTCCGCGTCCCACCTGTAGTCCAACTAATAAATTAGCGCTGAACTGTGTAGCATCAATATAAACCTTCCGGTAGGCTCGTGATTTGCTTAATGAAATGTGTGCATTTGAATAGGATACATGAGGCGCTATATAAAATCCAAAGGGCGAGCCATATTTTTTTCTGGTCAGATAGAATTTATTCGCGAACTGTATTCTTATTCCATTTATTACAAAATGTGGCTGCCATCCTGTTCCTGCCTGTTTCTCTACAATTGCCCAAATAGGGCTTTTGCCCAGATAAGAGATACCAAACTGGATGGATTGATTTTTTGATGAAGGCATTTCTACCATCAATCGGTATTCTGCGGTGAAAAAAATTGGCCCCCACAAAATAGCGGTTGGATTAGTTTTTATAATAATGGGCTGTTGCGGATAAGGTGTTGTTTTTTTGGGAATAGGATTTAAACGAATGGTATCAGTGGGGGATAATCCATAAGTTACACTTTGAAGCATTAATGAAAATACCAGGCAATATAGTAGTCTTTGTAATTTCATTTTAATGCATAACGTGCCATAGGTATTACAGCTTGTGTAGTAAAATCCTCTTTTAAATATTTGTAATAACCGGTAATGGCAATCATTGCGGCATTATCGGTACAATAGGCAAAATTAGGTATAAATACCTGCCATTCCAACTCTTTTTCAAGTTGTTGTAAGGTGTTTCGTAATTGGGAATTAGCGGATACACCGCCTGCTATTGCTATTTGCTTTATACCTGTTTGTTGTGCCGCTTTTTTTAGTTTATTCATCAATATTTCAATGATGGTATGTTGAATGGAAGCGCAAATATCAGTTTTGTGTTCAATAATAAAATCAGGATTTTTAGCAGTTTCTGTATTGATAAAATTCATAAAACCCGTTTTTAACCCGCTGAAACTGAAATTTAATTCCTTTATCTGTGGCTTTGAAAATACAAATGCTTTTGGATTTCCCTCTTTTGCATATTTATCGATCAGTGGGCCGCCGGGATAGGGTAAGCCCATTATTTTTGCCGCTTTATCAAATGCTTCACCTGCAGCATCATCAATGGTTTCACCTAACACTTCCATATCAAAAAAATCCTTCACTAAAACTATTTGCGTATGTCCACCTGATACAGTCAGGCATAAAAATGGAAATTGAGGTTTCTTTTTTTCTATATCGGCATCGTCAATAAAGTGTGCCAGTACATGTCCTTGCATATGATTAACTTCAATTAGCGGAATGTTTAATCCCATTGCAAAAGCTTTTGAAAAGGAGGAACCAACCAGGAGTGAACCTAATAATCCCGGCCCGCGTGTAAAAGCCACCGCATTGATCTCATTTTTCTGAATGCCGGCTTTCTTTATTGCCTGGTCAACTACAGGAATAATATTTTGTTGATGAGCCCTGGATGCTAATTCCGGGACAACGCCACCATATGATTCATGTACTTTTTGATTAGCAACAATATTGGCAAGTATTTTGCCATCTTTTATGATAGCAGCAGCTGTATCATCACAGGATGATTCAATGCCTAAAATAATGATCGGTTGGCGCATATTCGTTAACTTTACCAGTTATTCTCACAATTTCAAAGGTATTAAAAAATTAGCTAATATATTATTCCGTTTTGTAGCAGTGCTCATCTTTTTTTTGGTCGCATTGTTCCTGCTTGTTCAGGTTACAAGCGTGCAGGGATATGTTGCAAAAAAAACAGCGGATTTTCTTTCGGAGAAACTGAACACACGTATTGATATCGGAAGTGTTGAGATCCAGTTTTTTAAAACTGTGGTGTTGAATGATGTCTACATTGAAGATCTTCATCGGGATACCTTGTTGTATAGTAAAAGACTTAAAGTAGGAATAGAGGATCTGAACATCAAAAAGCAAAGGATATATATCAGTGATATTATTCTACTCAACGCAAAAACCAAGTTAACCAGGTATAAAGCAGAGGAAGATCTAAATTTTCAATTTATCATTGATGCTTTTGCAAACAGTGATACTGCAAAAACTACAACCCCATGGGATATTCGTTTTAATGAAGTATCTCTTGTAAATACCAGCTTTGCATACAGGGATGAACACGATACAACTGCAACAAAAGGCATCAATTATTTTGACCTAAGGGCAGATAATATCAATGGGCGGGTCAGCGGTATCATTTTTGAACAGGATACCATTCATGCAACAATAGATTATTTTGCTGCAATTGAAAAAAGCGGTTTTATTCTTCAGAATTTAAGCAGTTATGTAAATGTTAGTCCTGTTGGTATAAAGCTGGATGAGTTAAAAATAAAAACTCCTGAAAGTACTGTTGCTACTGATCTGTCATTCAGTTACAAAAAATATGGTGATTTTCGTGACTTTATTGACAGTGTAAAATTTAAAGCTGATTTTAATCGCTCCGTATTGGAGTTGAGTGATATCGCTTATTTTGCTCCTGCATTGAAAGGGATATATAAGAGTCTTATCATATCCGGTAAAGTAAATGGTAAAGTAACTGATTTGAAGGGTAAGGATATGGATATTTTAATGGGCGACAACACTCGATTTATGGGAGATGTTACATTGACGGGATTACCCAATATTGATGAAACATTGATCTATCTGAATATTAAAAGCCTTACAACCAATCATGCGGATCTGAAACAGATTCCAATCCCTCCGTTTGAAAAACATGAAAATTTAGAAGTCCCTGTCAATATAGCAAAGCTAGGTATAATGAAATTTAAAGGAACATTCACCGGATTATACAAAGATTTTTATGCTTATGGTAATCTTTCAACCGCACTAGGTAGTCTATCTTCTGATCTTGCTGTACGTCATGACGATAAAAAAAACAAAGAGATCTATAAAGGAAAAATAAAGTCAACAGCTTTTGATGTCGGAAAATTTTTCGGAGCAAGATATGTGGGTAAAGTAACAGCGAATGTAGATATTGATGGTTCAGGGCTTACACTTGAAGATGTTACAGCAGGGCTAAAGGGGACCATAAACAGTTTAGAATTTAATAATTATTTCTATAAAAATGTAGCAATAGAAGGCAACATTGCGAAGCAGATATTTAAAGGGAAGCTGAATGTAAAGGATGATAATATTGATTTTGATTTTATCGGGAAAGTGGATCTCACGCAAAAATTACCTCGCCTGGATTTCATAACTACTCTTAATAAAGCTGATCTGGCAGCATTGCATTTTATCAAAACAACTGATAAGACAAATTTATCTACGCAAATGATCGTAAACGTTACAGGAAATAACATTGATAATTTGAGCGGACAGGTGAATTTTGATAACACTATTTATATACAAAATAATGAAGTATATAAAATGAGTGTGTTCAACCTGCTTTTCGAAGAGGAGAATAATACTAAATCAATTAAATTATTTTCTGATTTCCTGGATGCTAAGGTAGCCGGAAACTTTAAAGTGCTCGGTCTTCCGGTATCTGTAGAGAAACTATTGAGTAATTATCTTCCTGCTTATTTCAGCAAAAAACAACCTAAGAATATTCCACCTCAAAATTTTGAGTACAGTTTTTTATTCAAAAAAACAGATGCGGTTACCCGATTGTTTGCTCCCGGTATTACCATAGCTCCTAAAACACTTATTGAAGGAAAATTCAATTCAACTGCTGAGGAATTATCAATTACGGGTAATTCTTCAAAATTGAATATATATGGTTATATAATGAATGATTGGAGTATAAGCGCATTGACAACTAAAGGACAGCTCGACCTAAATATGAATGTTAAGCGCCTGAATTTAACAGATAGCCTTTGGATGAATGATTTTAAAATTACTACAAACTCCAGAACCGATAGTGTAAATCTGGCAATGGCTTGGGATAATAAATCTGCGAAGGTGAATAAAGGAGATATTAAAGCATTCATGCATTTAAGATCGAGCAAAAGTTTTGAATTTAAAATATTGCCTTCTGAATTCACAGTAACAGATTCTACCTGGAGTATTAGCAGCACTAATGATGTAATTGTTGATTCTACATATATCACCGTGAAGGATTTAAGATTTGAACATGGAATTCAATCAGTCGTTTTGAATGGAATTATAGCTGATAATAAAAAAGATCAGATGAAACTGGGTTTCAATAATTTTAATTTATCGAATTTGAATGCATTTACAAAAACATTTGGATTAAAATTAAGTGGAAGTATCGATGGCGAATCTGTAATAACAGACATGTATAATGGCGTGGTGTTCACAAGCAATAATAATTTCAAATCATTTTCCATCAACGACAATGCATTAGGAGATGGTGCCGTGGCGAGTGTTTGGGATAAAGGAAAAGAAGCGTTGTATTTACATGGTTCTTTTACTTTAGGGCTTGTTCCTAATATTTTATTTTCCGGTTATTATTATCCTAAAAAGAAAGAAGAGAGTATTGATATGGAGGTGAATGTACAAGCTTTGCAAATGCAGCTATTTGAACCTTTCATCAAAGAATATTGTTCAGATTTTAAAGGTTTTTTTGCGGGAAATATTACTGTAAAAGGTTCTTTGGAAAAACCAAAAATATCGGGACTTGTAAACATAAATGCAAAAAAGGTAACAGTCGCCTATTTAAATACAACTTATAAATTTTCACATGATATTGTGATCGAAAATAATTCATTTGGTGTAGAAAATATGGACTTGTATGATGTAAATAATAATAAAGCCCAGGTAACAGGGAAAGTATATCACGATAATTTTAAAAATTACCAGCTGGATTTTGATATTCAGACATACAAATTTATGTGCTTGAATACCACTGAGATAAATAATAACTTATATTATGGTAAAGCTTTTGTTTCCGGCACCATTAATATTTTTGGTTTTACCAATGATATTTTAATCGATGCCAGTGTAAAAACCGAAAAAGTTACATCCGGTGATAAATCAGATAAGATCAGCGTGCTTTCAAAAACCGAACTGACTAAATTATTTATACCACTTGGTGGTAATTCAGAGGTAAGCCAGAATAATTTTATTACGTTCGTTAATAAAGATAGCGCACTTAATTTTAAAAATGATTATAAAGTACAATTGGGAGGGCTCAGGCTTAACTTTGATCTGGATATAACACCGGATGCGGAGGTGCAATTGATATTTGACCAAAAAGTGGGAGACGTGATCAAAGCCAGGGGAAATGGAAATATTGCATTAAAGATCAGCTCGCTGGGCGATTTTAAAATGTATGGTGATTACGTGATCCAGTCAGGAGATTATTTATTTACACTTCAGAATGTTATCAATAAACGATTTGATATTGAAAAAGGCGGAACTATTAAATGGAGCGGAGTACCTTATAAAGCGGACATTAACCTGAGCGCCATTTATAAATCACGTGCTTCATTAAAACCTTTTTTTCCTGCTGATTCAACCGGCATTTATAAAAAACGCTCCCCAGTGGATTTAAAATTATTAATGACAGGTGATCTATTATCACCCGAAATTAATTTTGATATAGGTTTGCCAACAGTAGACGGACCAACACGACAAACTGTATTAAGCTATATCAATAGCGATGCAGAAACCAATCGTCAGGTGTTCTCCATACTTATATTAAACAGTTTTGTAACACCGTATCAACTTAGTAATTCAGGTGTTGGTCCGGGTGTGGGAGATGCGGCCGCAGCCAACTCAACAGAACTTCTTTCCAATCAGCTTAGTAATATGCTGAGTAAAATAAGCAATGATTTTGATGTGGGGGTGAATTACCGGCCGGGTGATGCGATCAGTAAGGATGAGCTCGAAGTTGCCTTATCTACTCAGTTATTTAATGATAAACTGACCATTGACGGAAATTTTGGCGTGAACAACAATAATACGGCTAGTTCAAATAATCAAAGTGCAAACAATATTGTGGGAGACGTTAATATTGAATACAAACTTACAGACGATGGAAAGCTGAGAGTTAAAACCTTTAATAAATCAAATGATAACAGTCAGATATATTCTCCGGGACCATACACACAAGGTGTGGGTATTTTTTACAGAGAAGAATTTGATACAGTTGGTGAGCTTTTCAGGCGGTATTTGGATGTGATCTCCGGAAAGAAAAGGAAAAATAAAAAGAGCACTGAACCCAAGCAAACAATAAGTACTGAAGACGAACCTTCCCAGATTCCTCCTCCAACAGTTCCGGTTACCGTTACGCCGGAAAAATAGTTTATATACAATGAAAAGAAATTTCATGATTTTCTTAATTACTCTATTAATAACTTCGGGTTGCCATAGAATTATGACCAAGCGGGGAGTATATGTGAAAAAGAAAAATTGTGCGGTATGCCCTAATTGATCATCAAATATTTTGAGTTATGACATGACGCAGGCAATAATTTTTTATCTTCATGCTAAATAAAAAAATCAACCTATGAAAAAAATATCAATTATCGCTATTGCATGTATTGCAATTATTGCAAGTGGTTTTACGGCTTCCATTTTATGGGATGTTTCCAATGAAGGAGTAACTGTAAATTTTGAATTGCCTGATGAAGGCACTAAAGGAACATTAAGCGGCTTGAAAGCTTCCATAGATTTTAACCAAAAGGATCTTTCAGCTTCTAAAATTTCCGCTTCTGTAGATGTTGCTACATTAAATACAGGAAATGGGCAGAAAGACAAACATTTATTATCTGCAGATTTTTTTAACGTAGAAAAATATCCAACCATGTCTTTTATATCTACTTCCATTAAAGCAACAAGTGAAGGCTTTATGGCTGCAGGTAATTTAACTATTAAAGACTCAACAAAGAGTGTTGAAATACCTTTTTCATTTACCGAAGATGCAAGTGGTTCGGGATTCTTTAAAGGCACATTAAGTATTTTTTCTAGCGACTATGGTGTAATGAAAAAAAGTAAAACCGGGAAAGATAAAGTGGTGGTAGTGCTTACGGTGCCTGTGAAAAAGTAAAATGTTTTTTTAAAATAGAAAAGCCGGAGTTTGTTTCCGGCTTTTTTCTTTTATATAAAAAATTATTTATCCAATTTCAAAAAATGTCCCAACTTATCACGTTTGGTTTCCAGGTAGGATTTATTATGCTCATTGGATTCAATTTCAATAGCAACATTCTCAACGATCTCTAATCCATAACCGATGAGTCCGGCACGTTTCTTTGGATTATTACTCAATAAACGAATTTTTGTAACACCCAGGTCGCGCAAAATCTGAGCACCAACACCATAATCACGTTCATCAGGTTTAAAGCCTAGATCCTCATTGGCTTCAACTGTATCACGACCTTCCTCTTGGAGTTTATATGCTTTTAATTTATTCAGTAAACCAATACCCCGTCCTTCCTGGTTCATGTAAACGATCACTCCTTTGCCTTCTTTCTCGATCATCTCCATTGATTTATGAAGCTGATGCCCGCAGTCACAACGGCAGGATCCAAAAATATCACCTGTTAAACAGGAAGAGTGTACACGAACTAAAACAGGCTCATCTTTATTCCATTTTCCTTTAATCAATGCAAGATGTTCCTGGTCGTTAGTTGTCTGACGATAAGCCACCAGTTCAAAATTACCCCACTGTGTAGGCATCTTTATCTGCACATCCTTATCAATAATACTTTCATTTTTAATACGGTAAGCGATCAGATCTTCAATGGAAATAATTTTTAACTGATGTTTTTTTGCAATATCAATTAATTGGGGCAAACGTGCCATGCTTCCATCCTCATTCATGATCTCTACCAATGCTCCGGCTGGTTCAAAACCGGCAAGCCGCGCAAGATCAATAGTTGCTTCCGTGTGTCCGGCTCTGCGGAGCACCCCGCCATTAATTGCCTTCAATGGAAAGATATGTCCGGGCTTACCAAATTCCTCCGGTTTTATTTTCGGATCAATTAAAGCTTGTATTGTTTTGGAGCGATCACTGGCAGAAATGCCTGTCGTACATCCGTATTCCAACAGATCGATAGATACGGTAAAAGCAGTGGTATGCTGAGACGTATTGGTGCTTACCATCATTTCAAGCCCAAGTTCTTCGCAGCGCGTTTCAGTAATAGCAGCACATATTAGCCCGCGGCCATGAGTGGCCATAAAATTAATTACTTCCGGAGTAACATTACGTGCAGCGGTAATAAAATCGCCCTCATTTTCACGGTCTTCATCATCCACCACAATTATTACTTTTCCTGCTTTCAGGTCGGCAATGGCTTCTTCTATTGTATTAAGTACAGATCGCATGGTGCAAAGATACTATTTTTAGTGCAAATAGTGTTTGTAAAACGGATTAAAAATGCTAATTTTGCAGTCCTTTACAAGGATATTATATGATCTCGAAAAAAAGCAAATACGCTATTAAAGCGCTTTTACATCTGGCCAGAAATTTTGGTAAAGGCCCTGTTCTGATTGCTCATCTTTCTGAAAAAGAAAATATTCCTAAAAAATTTTTGGAAGCAATATTGCTCGATCTCCGTAAACAAGGGATACTTGGAAGTAAAATAGGTGTAGGTGGAGGGTATTATCTTATCAAAAAACCAAGTGATGTGGTTTTAACGCAAGTATTACGTTCATTAGATGGTCCCATCGCGTTAATTCCCTGTGTGAGCATTAATTTTTATGAACGTTGTGACGACTGTGTGGATGAAGCCATTTGTGGAATACGTGATGTAATGACAGAAGTGAGGGATGCATCATTAAAAGTGCTTACCGGAACTACTCTGGAAGATGTTTTGAATCGTGAGCTACGACTGAATTCAACGACTAAAAAAATGAGCAAAAAGAAATAAAATATATTTTTTTTCTTAATTATCTACTAAGTTGATAGATTTTGTATATATTTGTTCCGGAAAACAAAATTATTGACAAAAAAACTAGCTTATGAAAACGCTACAATTCTCAAATAATAAGTCTTTTAGATATTTAATTACTACTTGTTGCTGCATGTGCCTTTGGGCATGAACCTTCCTTTAGAGTATTGAACTCAAGTTAATCTCATTAAAACAATTAAAAGACTATACAAAATGAAAACAAAATATACACTGTATATTATTGCATTATTTTTTTCGAGACAGTTGTTTGCCCAAACCACGGATGATATTTTAAATCTGCTTATTCAGAAAGGTGCAATCAGTCAAAATGACGCCGACTCGCTTAGAGCAGAAAATGCAATAAAAGAACAAGATCAGATTAAAGACAAAACATTTAAAATTGATGCTGAATTACGAACACGGTCTGAATACAGGGATGGATACAGGAATTTAAGAAATGATACAACAGTTCCTGCATTTTTTACCAATCAGCGTACCCGGTTATTGTTCACTTATGAAGTACGAAACAGGTTCATTTTTCATACTTCACTGCAAGATGTACGATTATGGGGCCAATACGATGCTCGTTCCAATAATGCAACGGTACAAGTTTTTGAGGCATTTGGTGAAATATTTATCAACCTCAATTTATCTGTTAAGCTTGGCAGGCAAAAAATAGCATTGGATAATCAGCGCTTATTTGCAGAGAATGATTGGCGCGCAAATGCAGGAAGTCATGATGCAGTGAGACTGGGATATTATAATGAAAAGCTTACTACTGAATTGTATTTAGCTTTTA
>JBQTHQ010000092.1:0-25788 GCA_052389695.1 Bacteroidota bacterium
GTGAAGCCGATGACCCGCATGCTGATCGTTGGATCATTCTGATCGCGTACCTGGTTGGTTTATCAATAGGTGTACATTTATTGAATTTATTGGCAATTCCGGCTATTGTATTTATCTATTACTTTAAAAAACACGATAAGGTAACACGTAACAGTCTTATCGTTACAGGCATTGTATCCATTGTTATTTTAGGTGGGATACAGGGCGGTATCATTCCGATGATCGTGAAATTGGCTGCTAAGATCGAGCTGTTTGCTGTAAACACAATGGGATTGCCGTTCAATAGCGGTACGGTTATTTATGCGATATTATTGATAGGCGGTATTATTTGGGGTTTACACTATACGAAGAAAAAGGTAAAACCGATCTTAAATACAGTGATCCTTTGTTTCACCGTAATTTTAATTGGTTATTCTTCTTTTTTAGTATTAGTGATCCGCTCACAGGCCAACACACCCATGGATGAAAATAATCCGGAAAATGCGGTGAACCTTTTATCCTATCTGAACCGCGAACAATACGGTACTTGGCCAATTGCCTACGGACAATATTTTACCGCGCCACTTGATATAAAAGATCCGTACGGTGATGGCAGCCCGGTATATACCTGGGATGAAAAGGTCGGGAAATATGTTGTTACCGATGACAGAAAAAATTCTATTCCAAATTATGATGATCGTTTCTGTACAATTTTCCCTCGTATGTGGAGCAGCCAGCAAAATCATGTTGCAGGATATAGAAAATGGACCAATCCTAAAAATTACCAGAAGATAAATACGCTCGATCCCCAAACGGGAGAACCTACTACTATTGAGAAACCAACCTTCGCGCAAAATGTATGGTTCTTTTTTGATTACCAGATCGGATGGATGTATTCGCGTTATTTCTTATGGAATTTCGTAGGCCGTCAAAATGATATCCAGGGACATGGCAGCAGTTCACAAGGAAATTGGATCAGCGGAATTACTCCTTTTGATGAATGGCGCATTGGACCGCAAAAAAACTTACCGGATGGTGCGGATGATAATAAAGGGAAAAATATTCTATATGGTTTACCTTTAATATTAGGATTGATCGGATTGTATTATCACATCAAAAAAGATAACAGGAATGCGGCTGTTGTAGGCTTACTGTTTTTCTTTACAGGTGTGGCCATTGTGGTTTACCTTAATCAAAAACCTTTCGAACCGCGCGAACGTGATTATGCGTATGCAGCATCCTTTTATGCCTTCGCTTTCTGGATTGGTTTAGGTGTGTTGGCTATTTATGATTTCCTTGAAAAGAAAATGAAGCAGACCACTAGTGCCATAGCAGCTACTGCGCTTTGTTTATTGGCAGTACCAACAGTTATGGCAAAGGAAGAATGGGATGATCATGATCGTTCCAATCGCTATATCGCACGTGACTTTGCGGCCAATTATTTAAATTCCTGTGAAAAAAATGCGATCTTATTTACCAATGGTGATAATGATACATTTCCTTTATGGTATGCTCAGGAAGTGGAAGGTATTCGTACCGATGTGCGTGTTGTGTGTTTGGAGTTATTGAATACAGATTGGTACATTGATCAAATGGTTCATAAGGCGTATGATTCTGATCCTGTTCCATTCTCATTCACTAAAGACCAATATCGCCAAGGTACACGTGATGTGGTGATCTTCCATGATCGTAAAGTCCAAGGACACATTCCTGTAAAAGATCTGATCGAATTTGCGAAAAGCGATGACCGTAATAATCAGTTGGAAGTGGCATCAGGAACATTCTATAATTATTTTCCTACTAAAAATGTTCGTGTTCCTGTAGATAGCGCCACTGTTGTTAATAATGGTACTGTGCCCAAAGAGCTGGCACACCGTATTGTTAAAAATATTGACTGGACCTTAACAGGTAATTATATTCAGAAAAATGATCTGATGATCCTTGATTTGTTAGCACATAACAATTGGAAACGCCCGGTATATTTTGCCGCTACTGCTCCTGCAAGCTCGTATTTAAATCTCGCACCTTATTTGCAATTGGAAGGCTTGGCCTATCGTTTAGTGCCAATCAAACAAAATGAACAGGAATCGCAACAACAGGAAACCCGCGTTGCTACTGATATTATGTATGATAAGATCATGAATAAATTCAAGTGGGGCGGAATGGAAGTAAAAGGTACTTATCTGGATGATGTGTTTCTTCGTTCCTGCGCATTGAATGTGCGCCAGCGTGTGGGAGCACTTGCCAATGTGTTGATAGAAGAAGGCAAAAAAGATAAGGCCATAAAGGTATTGGATAAGTGTATGGAAGTAACACCGCAGGAAAATGTTCCTTTCGATGCAACCTTGTATTCCATTGTAATAGCGTATTATCAGGCTGGAGCAAATGAAAAAGGAAATGATCTGGCAAAAAAATTATTTGATAATTATGAAAATAACATCAATTATTATTACTCATTTGACCGAAGAAAAATTCCTGAATTTGGAAGCGATGTTCAACAGGCGCAGGATATTTTAGAACGGTTGATCTATTTTGCAAATAATTTCAAACAAACAGCATTATCAAAAGAGTTTGAAGCGCGTTATACAAAATTGCTTCAGGCGTATGCGCTAACTCCTAAAATTCAGCAACGCGAATAAAAAATTATTTTAAAAAATAGTATCATGAGTAACAAATTATTTTTTAGATCATTAACAATAGTGTTTGCTATCTCTATTTCAGTTGCTGCGATGGCACAAACAGGTACCGTTCGGGGATTTGTTTATTTAAAAGAAACGGGTGAACCTGTATTGTTTACCAATGTGATATTAAAAGGAACCACTATTGGTCAGACAACCGATGTAAACGGATATTTTTCCATTACTAAAATTCCTCCCGGAACGTACACGATTACTATCCCCTCTACAATGGAATACGATAGCCTGGAAGAATCAGTAACAGTTAAGCCTGGAGATATAATTTCTAAAAAATTATATTTAACAAAATCTGCTATTAAATTAAAGGGTGTTGAAATTTCCGCAGAACAGGAGGCAAAAGAAACAGAAACCCGTATATCCGTAAATAAAATAGATCCTATTGTAATTAAAAAATTGCCTACCGTAGGTGGTGAGCCTGATCTTGCTCAGTATTTACAGGTATTGCCGGGTGTTATCTTTACAGGTGATCAAGGCGGACAACTTTACATACGTGGAGGCTCCCCCGTTCAGAATAAAGTATTATTGGATGGTATGATCATTTATAATCCGTTCCATTCCATCGGTTTATTTTCTGTATTTGATGCCGATATCATTCGTAATGCCGATGTATATAGCGGTGGCTTTGGCGCTGAGTATGGCGGGCGGATTTCGTCCATCATGGATATTACTACCCGTGATGGTAACAAAAAACGTGTAGCCGGAAAAATTGCTGCCAGTCCGTTTGGTGCCAAGGTATTGGTGGAAGGCCCTCTTAAAAAATATGTAGAAGGCGGAGGTGGTACTACCTCTTTTATTCTTTCTGCTAAAACATCTTACTTACCTACTACATCAAAAACCCTTTATTCTTATGTTGATGAAAACGGATTGCCTTTTAGTTTTAACGATTATTACGGGAAAGTATCATTCAACGCTAATAATGGTAGTAAACTAAATGTATTTGGTTTTAACTTTAATGATAAGGTAAATTATAAAGCACTTCAGGAAATGAATTGGGTTTCTTATGGAGGAGGAGGTAATTTTTTATTGGTACCTCAAAATTCCCCGATACTTGTAAGCGGTAATTTTGCATATTCTCAGTATAAAATAAAATTAAAGCCTGAATTGGAGGATGAAAAAAGCAGCGCCATCAAAGGATTTAATATGGGTATAGGGTTTACTTATTTTATGGGTAGAAATGAGTTGAATTATGGTATTGATGTGAATGGTTTCACAACCGATTTTGATTTTTCTAACTCTTTAGGCAGGCATATCACGCAATCAGATAATACCACTGAAATAGGAGGATATTTTAAATACAAATGGATATCCAAACGTAAAAAATTATTATTGGAGCCCAGCTTTCGGGTGCAGTATTATGCATCGCTTAGCAGTTTCTCTCCCGAACCGCGTTTAGCGTTGAAATACAATTTTGCGAAAAAAGCACGTTTCAAATTTGCAGCCGGAATGTATTCTCAAAATCTTATTGCCGCTAATTCCGACAGGGATGTTGTTAACTTATTTTATGGCTTTCTTTCAGGTCCCGATAACCTGCCGGAACAATATTTAGATAAGGATGGTAAAACAGTAGATGTAAAACATAAACTTCAAAAATCCAATCACTATATAGCCGGTTTTGAATTTGATATTGCCCGGCACCTGGATTTAAATATTGAAGTGTACCGTAAAGATTTTAAACAGTTAACCAACCTGAACCGAAATAAAATATTTGAAGATACACCTGAAAATGCCGCTAAACCGGATGTAACAAAAAAAGATTTTATTATTGAAACAGGTGAAGCTCAAGGTATAGATGTGGTATTAAAATATGATTATAAGCGTTTATATATTTGGGCGGTGTACTCTTTGTCCTATGTAACACGTTATGACGGAGCTTTTTTAGATGAAAGCGGGAAGCCAAAACCTTATCGTCCTAATTATGATCGCAGGCACAATGCCAACATTGTTGCATCCTATACTTTTGGAAAAGATCTGAATTGGGAGTTTGATGTGCGTTGGAATATTGGTTCAGGGTTTCCATTTAGACCTACAGGAGGTTTTTATGAGGACTTAAATTTTACGGATGGTATCAGCACTGATTATACCACTGCAAATGGCGATATGAATTACTACTTTGATGAAACCCAGGTAAAAGAATTGCCTTGGTATCATCGTTTAGATATTACTATTAAACGTACATTCCAGTTATTTCAAAATACTAAATTAGAAGCGGCTGCCGGTGCAACCAACGTATACAGTCGTCAGAATATTTTTTATTTTGACAGGGTGCAGTACAAACGTGTGGATCAATTACCCATTCTACCAACTGTTAGTTTAGTAATGACATTTTAGCCCTAGCCCGACCTTCCCCTGAAAGGAGAGGACATCAAAAAAAATCCCGCCCCGAATACTCGGGGCGGGATTTTAATTTAAAGGCGCTTTAAACAATTATGCTTTTCTTACATTTATTGCATTTAAACCTTTTTTACCTTCTGATTCGTCAAAAGTTACTTTGTCGCCATCACGGATTTGATCAATTAGACCTGTTACGTGAACGAAAAGTTCCTGGTTGCTACCATCTACTGTAATGAATCCAAAACCTTTAGAAACATTGAAAAATTTTACTGTACCTGTTTTCATTATAAATTTAATTAATATTAATATTGCCGCAAAGATACAAAATATATGCTTACGTGCGAATTTTTGGATTTCCTCTCCTAAAAATGAGGCGTTTAGCTTAAATTCGCTAAATATATGTCCAGTACTTTTTTAAGCACCCCTATTGAATATCTTAAAAGCGTTGGCCCTCAACGGGCCGAGGTTCTTAAAAAAGAATTACAGATTTTTACCTATTCAGATCTGCTTACTTATTACCCTTTTCGTTATGTGGACCGCACCAAATTCTATAAAATAAAAGAAATTAATGCGGACCTGCCTTATGTTCAATTGCGCGGAAAGATCCTCAATACTCAAATGGTGGGAGTAAAACGTTCACAACGTTTTGTTGCCATGTTTGCGGATGCAACAGGAAAGCTGGAACTGGTTTGGTTTCAAGGTGCAAAATGGATCGCTGAAAAAATAAAGCCGCATCCCACTCAGGAATATATTGTGTTTGGCAAACCAACAGTTTTTAGCGGAAAATTTAACATAGCTCATCCTGAAATTGAATTGGTTAGTGAAGAGAATACGGTATTGGCAAGTGCTTTACAGGCTGTGTATAATAGTACCGATAAGCTAAAAGCAAAAAGCATGGATACCAAGGGAATTGCGCGCATGCAAAAATCACTTGTATCATTGATTAAAAATAATATTCCTGAAACACTTTCAAATGCTATTCGTGAACGATTCCAATTACTTTCCCGCGAAGAGGCATTCAAACAAATCCACTTTCCTCAAAACCCCGATCTGTTGAAAAAGGCCGAATTCAGATTAAAATTTGAAGAATTGTTTTTTATCCAACTCAAATTATTAAAACAAAAAGGTCTGCGCGAAAAAACATACCGTGGTTTTGTATTCTCAAAAGTGGGAAATTATTTTAATGATTTTTATAATAACTATTTGCCATTCACATTAACTAATGCACAAAAACGGGTGATCAAGGAAATTCGTCTGGATATGGGCAGCGGTAAACAAATGAACCGTTTATTGCAGGGAGATGTAGGCAGCGGAAAAACATTGGTAGCATTAATGAATATGCTCATAGCATTGGATAATGATTTCCAAGCTTGTTTGATGGCACCCACTGAAATTCTTGCCAATCAACATTTTGAAACCATTTCAAAATTGTTATCCCCTTTAAATATTAAAGTAGGATTACTCACCGGATCTAAAAAAACAAAAGAACGCAGAATATTGCATGAACTATTGCAAAGTGGTGAAATGCATATTTTAATTGGCACTCATGCTTTATTAGAAGATGAAGTGCAATTTAAAAATATCGGTTTAGTAGTTATTGATGAACAGCATCGTTTTGGTGTAGCCCAACGTGCACAAATGTGGAAAAAAAATGTACAGGCCCCGCATGTATTGATCATGAGCGCAACACCCATTCCGCGTACTTTGGCAATGACCCTCTATGGTGACCTGGATGTAAGTGTAATTGATGAATTACCTCCGGGACGAAAAGCTATACGAACAGAACATCGTTTTGATAATCATCGCGACAGGGTATTTGGTTTTATGCGCGAACAAATTGCATTGGGCCGGCAAATTTATGTGGTGTATCCGTTGATAAAAGAATCCGAAAAGATGGATTACAAAGATCTGATGGATGGTTATGAAAGTATTACGCGTGCCTTCCCTCAACCGAAATACCAGGTAAGTATAGTACACGGACAAATGAAAACAGATGCAAAAGAATATGAGATGCAACGTTTCATAAAAGGCGAAACACACATTATGGTAGCAACAACTGTAATAGAAGTAGGAGTGGATGTTCCCAATGCAAGTGTTATGGTAATTGAAAGCGCGGAACGTTTTGGATTATCACAATTGCATCAGTTGCGTGGAAGAGTGGGTAGGGGAGCCGATCAATCCTATTGTATTTTAATGACCTCTTATAAATTAGGCGCTGAAGGTAAATTAAGAATGGAAACCATGTGCCGTACCAATGATGGTTTTGAAATTGCGGATGTAGATATGAAACTGCGCGGCCCGGGTGATATGGCAGGCACTATGCAAAGCGGTGTGCTCGATCTTCGTATTGCCGATCTTGCAAAAGATGCGCAAATATTACATGCAGCCCGTAACATGGCTTTTGAATTATTAACGGAAGATCCTGATCTGGAGAAACCTGAGAATAGTAATATTGCGTACCAGTTTGCGATGACGAACAGGGATAGGACGAATTGGAGTAGGATATCTTGATCATTACGAATTACAAATCTGAACAAATCTAATGGAGTTCAACTAAAGGAATGACCGAAACCTGTTCATTTACTTGTAATTTTATAAAATACACTCCTTCTCCATAACCATAATCCTCCGCAGAAAAAGAATACTTATGTTCCCCTGGAGGTTGATCTGCATTTATTACAACAGCAACCTGCTGCCCAAGGTTGTTATAAACAGACATTATTACATGATTTTGCTCAGGTAAAAAATAGGAAACGATTGTTCTGTTTGTATACGGATTTGGTGATGCGATAAACGACAATTCATTTTTATCGTAGCTCTCTATATTCACTTTTATAAAAGTATAAACTGCAGATGAATAGGAGCAACCATTACTGTCAGTTACTATCACTTTATAAGGGCCATTGGATTGGGGATGAAAACTTTGTTGTGTTTCTCCTGAGAGAAGAGCGGTAGAATAATACCACTGATAAGTTACGGCCGTAGTTGAAATTAAGGAATCAAAGGATTCGGTAATAACAGGGTTGTTCATTTTTGGATAAAAATAAATGTCTACAGTATCACTGGCGGTCATCGCACAAGCCCCATTATAACTAGTGATGTTGATATTTGCAATATAACTTACTTTGGCTTTTGAACTATCAGGGGTTACAAGGATTTGCGGGTTGGTAATAGTGCAGCAGGATCCCCAGTAGAACGTAGTGGATGAAGGAGGCCCATAAAAATTAGCCTTAATTAAAACACTGGATCCTTTACATATTGTATCATCTGCCTGTGCTTTTACACCTTGTACAATAACATTGGCTGTTGTTGTGTTAAAACAACCCTGACCGGAAACAGCTGTTAACGTATAGGTATGATTACCTACCTGTGTCGATTGGAATACAATGCTTTGAGATGTTTGCCCCGACGGAGACCAGGAATAAGTCATACCTGGTGGATTGCCAGTAACCTGTGCAGTGAGCGTTCGTGGAGTAGACGGACAAGAATAAAATAACGGTCCATTGCTCACAGATACACCCGGTTTAAGAATAATGCCAAGGTACATTGTATCACTGGAGGAACAGCCATACATGGTAGTTGCTTTTAATACATAGGTCTTACTGGAATTGGCTGTAACGGTTATATCTTTTGTTGTATAATTATCTGGAGTCCATAAGTAACTGGAGATACCCGAACTAACAACAGGTGATAGAGTAAAGGTTGAACCTTGGCACACAGTTGTATCATTTCCGAGTTTTATTTTTGGTGTTTTGGCAATTTGAATACTGGTACTTATTACAAATTGTCCGCTTGCAGCAGTATCTGAAATTTTAAACTGCACCAAGGAACCATCTGCAATGCTATCAGGAATGTTCCAATAATACTTTTCATCAGATGCATTTACTCCAGATGTAATAAGTGTAAATGTTTTGCCGGTATCAAGTGATAAACTAACATCAACAGCATTGATGTTAGTTGAAAACCAAAACAATTCAACTCTATTTGGCTTGCAAATCTTATCAACGGATGTAATTGTTAAAGTATCATTGGTAATAGGTGTGCAATTTAATTTTTTAATACAGTTACCATCGGGCGAGTATTTGCCTGCGACAAACAAGGATGTTGCACTTTGAGTGGTATCCCCTGCAAGAACAATATCCTTGCTTTTGATTAATGTATAAAAATCACCACATTTATCTTTTGACATTAGAACTGTATTATCGTCTGTATTTCCTCCATAAGTATTCACTGAAAGCAAAACACCGTTAGGATCGTATTCAGCTATAAAATAATCTAAGCCTTTTGAGGTTAAAATCGCAGCTGGTTCCTGTTGCAAATTTCCGAAACCTGCCAATTTTTGAAAATTACCATACACATAGACATTTCCGTTCGAATGCGTTTTTACATTAGTAGGGTAAAAAGTACCGGTTAAATTAGGATTAACAGTATTTAAACTTTCCAAAATATTATACCAAATAAGATTTCCATTCTGACCATACTTTGCAATAAAATTCTTTTTGCATGGGCCTTGAATTATGTCTCCTCCAATAACAGATGTGTATGATGAATTTGCAAAATCCCAACCGCCTGTTATATAAATATTACCATCATTATCTATATCGCATTCTTTTGTTTTACCACCTATAGTTGCTGTTAATGCAGCTACATCAAAGGCATTCATCCACGAGGTTCCGTTATAAACTGCAACATAAGGTGTACTCGTTGATCCGGTTTTTGCATACGTACCAAAACTATAGTAACCTGTCATTGAGCCAATCAGAATAATTTTTTTATCCTGGGCAATTTTAATTTGTGGTGCTATTCCCGCAGCTCTCGGAGATGTGTAAGCACTGATATCAGGATTTAAAAACATAAAAGAATTAACCGTATTTCCGAAAATATAATCGATAAAATTCCCATTTTCATCAGTATGCAATATGGTAATATTTCCCCCTGTACAATTAATCACAGAATTGTCAGGCATTTTAAAATCAGCTGTTCCATTTTCAGTTACATCAACAATATATATGTTCTGATTATCAGACATTGTGATATCCGTTGCAAAATGATTATCTCCTGATTGTCCTGTACCCATTATACCCCACTGCGCTATACCTGTTGGATTAAATTTTACTACAAATGAATTACTAAGGTTTTTATCAACGGGGATAAGTGCAACATTATCGAAATTCAGAGAGTTTCCACTAAAATTTCCACACAAATAAGTATTGCCGAGGCTATCGGATGTAATTCCAGTTCCAAAGCTGTTTTTTAGGCAATTAGTGGTAGGGTATGTTTTTTCCCATAGGACAGTTCCATATTTATCCGTTTTCATAAAAAACAATTGGTATTGTGTGCTATAAAATAAACATGTACCATATGTGCCGGTGGAATAATACCCTGTAATGTAATTGTTGCCGAAAACGTCCACATGATAAGCAAGAGGTTTATGATCTTTAGAACCTATAAAATGTGAGGCATAACAGTAAGCACCTGCTCCGCCTGGTGCAGGATTATAGATAGTGATATTATGCTCTATGCTATCCATACACCCTTCTATAGTTGTACTTTTCAGGAATATTGATTTTTCACCGGTTGTTGTATAAATTAAGGTCGGAATCTTTGCAGTATCTGTAAGCGGGTTACTTCCTGCTCCAAAATTCCATTGATAAGCATCCCCATCTGATAAATTAGTAAGAGGGATTAGCTGTCCTTTAAATCCTGAATTTGCAGTAAAATCAACTTTTAAATCACGCACTTTTACCATTATCGTTTTTCCATTCTCTAAGTAACCAGAACAACTACTCAAACCATAAATAATAGTTTGAACATTTATATTGGTGGTGGACCACAATGGCCCAAGTGGAAAGATAATAGTAGCCCCATTTCCTACCATGGATAATGTTCCAATTTTATAGGTAATTTTTTTCATTGTATTTTTTACAATTACAAATACGGAATCTTTTCCTTTACACACAGCGGTGTCAGACACTTCAAAAGTGGCACCATACGAGGTTGGAAAATAATAAACAGTATCACTTAAAGTAATTACTTTGGTACCGCATGAATTGGTATTTGTAGCAAATAAGGTAAATATATTTTGCCCTATAGTTATTCCACTCAAAGGAAAAGATAATTGTGTTCCATTACCTGTTTTGGTAGTGCCAATAACTGTTGCACCCTTCTTTACAGTATAACTAACTCCACTTATAGAAGCAGGGACATATAAATTGGGAGATTCTGCGGAAGGGCAATGTAAGGTATCATAGTTATGATTGACTTGCACATTAAATTTAAGCGATTTTTGAGTTTTAAATTGAACAGAAATGGTATCTGTATACAACCCGTTAGAGGCTTCAAGTTTTATCTTATAGGTGCTGTCCGCACCAAAAGCGGTTGTAAGGTTATATGTGCTCGCTATTTTTACTCCGTTTTTATACCAGTTATAAGTGTATCCAGGAGGGCCCTGATTGTAAAATGTATAGGATGAATCTTCACAAAAAATTGTTGGTTGTGTAAAAAAGGGACTAGGGGCTACAGGGCCCCCATCATTGAGTGTCTGATAAAGCACTCCATTTTCTCCAACGGCAAAACCTTTGTTTACACTCGGAAAAGCTATTGAAATAAAACCTGATGTATCCTCTGAGCTAGGTTGAGGTTCCCAATATTTTCCATAAGAGGATGTTTTAAAAATTTTACCTCCGGAAGAATTTGCGGCTGCTATGTAGCCTGTGCTGTCATTAACGAAAACAATTTTATTAAAGGTACAGTTGCTGCCTGTTTGTGTAAGCGTCCAGGTGGTGCCTCCGTTTATTGTTTTGTAAACTTTGCCATTATAAGAAGTGGCATATCCAATATCATTGTTTTTGAAAAAAAATGAATTATCAGTAAATTGTGAAGATACTGATGTCCATGTTTGCCCGGCATTTGTGGTTTTCAATACTCCAACATCACCCCCTGCATAACCTGTATCTGCTGAAGTAAAAAAAACAGCATTGAGATCATATGTAGTTCCCGAAGATTTTAATGTCCAGGTGCTTCCTCCATCTGTTGTTTTTAATATTCTTCCTTTCCAACCGACTACATAACCTGTAAATGAAGAAGTGAAAAAAATATCCTTAAAAAGTGTACCAGCCGGACCCGATTTAACTTGAGCCCATGTTATTCCGGAATCGGTGGTTTGTATAATGACTTCATTATCATTTACAAAATGCCAGCCGGCTGCAAAACCCGTAGTCGGGCTTGTAAACCATAAATGGTGCTCATTGATTATCTCAAGATAGGTGGAGTCAGGAGTAGTATAATAAATTTTACTGATGTTGTTTCCTCCATCGGAGGTTTTGTAAATACCCCCGGCGCCGCCAAAGTATCCTAAGTTCTGATCATAAAAGAAAATGGAATGAAGCTGGTACGTCGTAGGAGAGTTGATTTGAATCCATTGGCCAAATACTTGAAGATTCAGTATAAGAAACCATCCGAAAAAAATAGCTCTTAGGATAGACATGTCGGTTTTTTTAATTATCTCTTAATCAAATATAGACAAATTCCAGGTACAATAAAATGTCGATTAAATAAAGCGGAACAGGAACGCTATGTTTAACGGGTAGGTGTCTTCTCTACGACTTTACATCACACCTCAAACCCCCACTCATCTAAAAATTCATTACCGGTAGAAGGCTTCCCGCCTGCCGGACGGGCAGGTTTAGGAAAATCCCCGCCTGTCGGTCGAGTGGTTTTTTTTTGCGAAGAAGTATCAAAATCATCAAAAGGTTTATCTTCTGATCTATTCGGTTTTTGTTTATGAGATGATCTATATTCCTTTTTGTTGACAAACTTACGCTCCTGTTTGTTTGAACGTTCAAAATTTTTGTTGGATGATTTAGAAGAATCGCTTTCATCTTTTTCCAATACTTCCACCAATCCAAAGTCCAGTTGTTTTTTGATCAGGTCGGCACGTTTTATTTCAATGCGTACCCGGTCGCCAAGTGTAAGAATTTTTCCATATTTCCTGCCTTTCAAACAATAATTATCTTCATCAAAATAATAGCTGTCGTCACGCAGTTCACGGATGCGTACCATTCCTTCACAATGATTTTCAATGATCTCTACAAATATTCCCCACTCCGTTACACCTGAAATAATTCCGTCAAACTCTTCCCCGATCTTATCTGTTAAGTATTGTACTTGTTTATATTTTATAGAAGCACGCTCTGCATCAGCAGCCAGTTTTTCCATGTCGGAAGAATGTTTACACTGCTCTTCCAGTTTTTCTATATCCGGATTTTTACCGCCATCTAAATAATGCTGTAATAAACGGTGCACCATCACATCCGGGTAACGACGGATAGGAGAGGTGAAGTGAGTATAATAGTCAAATCCTAATCCGTAATGGCCTATATTTTTTGTGGTATAAATTGCTTTTGCCATGGTACGTATGGCAAGCATCTCGATCATTCCCGATTCTTTTTTCTGATTTACTTCCTTCAATAAACTATTCATTGAATCAGCAACCGTTTTTTCATTTTTGATATTTATTTTATAACCAAATTTTCCCACAAATTCCGCAAAATTGGCTAGTTTATCAGGATCGGGTCTGTCGTGAATACGGTACACAAATGGCCTCCATGATTCTGTTTTTTTTTCGTCCCTGGACCCTCGTCCTTCGTCCCTTTTTTTCTTTCCCACAAACTCCGCCACCTTCCTATTTGCCAATAACATAAAATCTTCGATCAGCTGGTTGGCATCTTTCGCAATTTTAAAAAATACTCCTGTTGGATTTCCCGCTTCATCCAAATGAAATTTCACTTCCATTTTTTCAAACGCGATACTTCCTGTTTTAAAACGGTTGGTGCGTAATATTTTTGCCAGGCGATCCAGTGTTAATATCTCATCACTGAAATCACCTTCTTCAGTTTCGATCACCTGTTGCGCTTCTTCATAGGTAAAGCGTTTGTTGGAATTAATAATGGTTCTTCCAAACCATTCATGAATTACTTCTGCATTATCAGTCATTTCAAATACAGCCGAGAAACATAGTTTTTCTTCATTCGGACGAAGAGAACAAACATTATTAGATAACACTTCAGGAAGCATAGGAACCACTCTGTCAACCAAATAAACAGAAGTTGCACGGGAAACCGCCTCTTTATCGATCATGGATTCCGCTTTCACATAATGGCTTACATCAGCAATATGAACGCCTATCTCCCAATTGCCATTTTTTAATTTTTGAATGGATAAAGCATCATCAAAATCTTTGGCATCCACCGGATCAATGGTAAATGTGGTTATTTCACGAAAATCACGTCTTTTGGCAATTTCTTCTCCGGTAATTTTAATAGGGATGAGGTCGGCAGTACGTTCCACATCTTTTGGAAACTCATAGGGCAAACCGTATTCAGCTAATATAGCATGCATTTCGGTATTGTTTTCGCCTACATTACCTAATACATCAATGATCTCACCAATAGGATTAACACCATTTTTTGGCCATTCTACGATCCTGGCAATGGCTTTTTGGCAGTCTTTTGCCCCATTTAGCTTTTCAAGCGGGATGTATATATCTACATGTATCCTGTTATTGCTTGGTACTAAAAAGGCAAACTTTGGGGATAGTTGTATTGTCCCGACAAACTCTGTTTTTGCACGTTCAAGCACCTCGATGATCTCACCTTCCTGTTTACCCTTTTGTTTAGGGTATAAGCGCAGCTTCACAATATCGCCATGCATGGCATTCAGCGTTTTTCGCGGGTTTACCATCACATCCTCTTCCAGTTCTTCGGAAACAATATAAGCGGTGCCACTGGTGGTCATATCCACTTTTCCGGTTATGAACTTTTCAATGGATTTTATCTTGTATTTACCACGTTCAGGCTCGGAAACAGTACCATTGTTCTTTAATTCCTCTAAAATGGCATTAATAAGCAATCGTTGAGAGTGGTCAGTAACGTTCAATTCAGCACCAATTTGCTTATAATTGAATGTTTTACCGGGGCTTTTAGATAAAACTCTTAAAATTTCTTCAAAAAAGTAGCCTTTTTTCTTTCCCTGCGGCTTATTCTTAAACTTTCTTTTCATCACACTACAAAAGTGCGGTTGATTTATCGTAAAAGAAAGAAAAAATCAAAAAAAATTTTAAGGATGCAACCAAATAGTGCAACTTTGCGTCTAGTACAATAGAAACTCAATATGACAGATGAGCAAATAGTTAAGGGATGCATTGAAAAGAATGCAATTGCTCAAAAACACTTATACGATAAGTTTTCCCGCAAAATGATGGGTATTTGTTTAAGATATTGTGAAAGTACGGAAGAGGCGGAAGATGTGGTACAAAATGGGTTTATCAGGGTTTTTGGAAATATTGAAGCATATAAAGGAACAGGATCACTGGAGGGTTGGGTAAGAAAGATAATGGTAAATACAGCCCTTACCAATATCCGGAAAAATAAAAAATTAAAACAAAATATAGAGCTGGATAGTGTGGAGTTTATGCTTCCCTCAGAAGGACATGTGTATGAAGATTTTGCAGCAAAAGACCTGTTAAAAATCATACAAACATTGCCGGCCGGATTTAGAACAGTATTTAACCTGTATGCGATAGAAGGGTATTCACACAAAGAAATAAGTGAAATGCTGGATATCTCAGAAGGAACATCTAAATCTCAATACTTCAGGGCAAAAGCATATTTACAAAAGGTAATTACCAAATAGACAGCAGAGGAATTATAGAATATGAAAAAAGACGATAACATAGAAGATTTATTTAAGGAAAAGTTTGAGAACTTTGAAGCGGATGTTAATCCAAGTGTTTGGAAGAATGTTCAAACCGCTTTAAAAGGCTTCGGATTGGGTTTTTTGGTTAAATCACTTTTAAATAAAATTGGAACTACTACACTTGTTGCTGTTGTTTCATCGGTTGTTACTGTAGTGAGTACAGTAATGGTAATGAACTGGACAGGGGATGCTAAAAAAGAAGAAACAGCAGATAAAAAACCTGTAACTACCCAGGCAATTGTTGAAACTACTGTTCCAGCTGCTACAAACAATGTTGTTGATACCAAAGAAGAAACGAAACCGGTTGTTATTCCTGTTACTGAAAATAATGCAGTTGTAAAAAATGAAACAAGTGAAACAAAACTCCCATTAGTAAAAACCGATAAAAAAGAAATGGAGTCGGTGATCAATACCTATTCAAAAAATCAAATAGCTGATATACTTGCCAGCCCAATTAGTGTAACTGTTGCAACACCTGTAAGTCTTATTAATAACGGAACCGGAAAAATAAATAAGTGGACATTCGGGGATGATAAAACTGTGAGCACTGATGCTCGTCCGGTACATTGGTACAGTGAACCTGGTATATATACAGTAAAGCTTACTTCAACCAATGCTGAAGGTAAAACAGCTGTGGATAGCGTGAAAATAGAAGTTTTGGGTAACTCTTCTCCATCAGCTATTCCTGCAGATTTTTCACCTAATGGTGATAAGGTGTTGGATGAGTTTGCTTTTAAAATAGGCGAAAATATAGTTCATCATAGCGCTATTATTTTTGATAACAAAGGCAATCCTGTATTCGAAAAAGAAGGACATGAGAATTTTATCTGGGATGGTAAAGATAAAAAAGATAAAGAGGTAAAAGTTGGAATGTATTTCTATATCTATAATGCAGAAGGAGTTGATGGAAAAAAATACAAACGAGAAGGTTCAATTAATTTAACAAGATAAAATTCAAAACATTAGCACAACCCATAAAGTATCGGTAGCGTTTTATTTAGGAGTCCAACACTAAATTAAACCTGACAATCATCAGTCCTGTTGTTAGCTCTACCACCACTACAACATTTATGGTTATTGTAACCGGTACCGGGGTTGTGTTTCTTCATCTTAAAGAAGCGTTTTTATAACGCTTCTTTTTTTATGCTTAAATAGCTTTATCTTCGTGTTAAAATTAAGTGCATGAGAAAAGCAATTGCTTACACTTTAATTGTATTTAATATTTTATTGGCTCAAATAATCAAAGCAGATCATATTGCCGGCGCTGATCTTAGTTATACTTGTCTGGGCAATAACAAATATCAAATCAATCTTAATTTATATGCTGATTGTCTGGGATATGATGCTATTAACAATGGTATTTCCTCGCAACAAACGGTTTATATTTCCAGTGCTTGTTTTGGATCTACAACGACCACTGTAAACCTTACTAATCCAGGTGGTACAGAAATATCGCAATTGTGTCCTTCTCAAATAAATAATAGTCAATGCAATGGCGGCACCTTGCCTGGTATGCTTGTATTTCGATTTACAGCAACAGTTACACTAAGTCCTTGTGATACCATAAAATTTAATTATTCAAAATGTTGCAGAAGCGCTTCCATAATTAATTTAAAAACTCCTGATTCTTATGGAATATATGTTGATGCATTATTAAACAGTGTAATAGCGCCTTGTAATAATTCTCCGGTATTTACAGCACAACCTATTCCCTATGTTTGTGTTGGCCAACCGGTCAGCTATAATTTTGGCATAGACGAGCCTGATGGGGATTCATTACACTATTCTTTTGTAAATGCTGCTACTGCAGGTCCTACAAATCTGGCTTATGTAAGTGGATATTCCGCTACATTACCCATCCCCGGAATTGTATTGGATATTGTTGCCGGTCAATTGACATTTACGCCAACAATGATAGGAAGTTTTGTAGTGGTTGTAAAAGTGAAAGAATATGATAGTAATGGGAATTTTATAGGAAGTACTATGCGTGATATTCAGTTTATTGTATTGAATTGTGCCAATTCCGTACCTGATCCTGCATCAGGTGTTATTTCAAATGCAAGTAAAGCGGTTACTCCAACCGGGCCCTATTCAGCAGAAGTATGTGAAAATTCACCTTTTACCTTTAAAGCAACCTATACTGATCAGAATGCGGAACAGGTGTTAACTTTATTATCTAACATAACCACTCAGCTGCCCGGTTCTGTGCTAACGACCACTGGATTAAACCCTCTGATAGCAAGTATTAGCTGGACTCCTCCCACAGGCAGTATTAATAAAGATTATACATTTAATGTGAAAGTGAGTGATGGTTCATGCCCCTCTGCGGTAGAACAATTTTTTGTTTATAATTTAACCATTGTACCGCCATGCAGTATGATATTTATTCCAAATGTGTTTACACCGGGCGGAGCAAATCCTGTATTCTTAATAAACAATTATGGCCTCGTAAATTATTCTATTCAAATAGTTGATCGTTGGGGAACTAAAGTTTTTGAGTCGAATGATGCAAATGATCATTGGGATGGAAATAATGTAAGTGATGGCACTTATTATTTTATGATAAAAGCGAAAGGAGTAGATGAAAAAGAGTATAACGAAAAAGGATTTGTTCAGAGGATAGAGATAAAGTAATTAAACCTTCTCCGCTAATTTTTTCTCTTTGTATTTTTCATACAATTGCCGGATAATTCCATCAGCAAGCCCGATTTGCGGCACGATCATTTTTTCTATTTCAGCTTTTTTAAGAACACTTAATAAAATTTTTGAAGCAGGAATGATCACATCGGCACGATCGGGATTTAATCCCATTACGCGTATTCGTTCTTCATAAGTAAAAGATTCCAGCAGCTCATAAAGATTTTTAAGCTTATTTGTTGGCATTGCTTTGTTGGGTTTTCTGCCCGACATTTTAAACAATTTGTTGATATTTCCTCCTGAACCTATTGCTATCAAAGGTTTGTAATCGGCAGCAGTTTCTTTTACCCAGTTCTTGAAACTCGACCAGTATTCTTTATCGATCTGATTATGGAGCATGCGAATAGTTCCAATATTGAATGATTGAGAAACTACAGCTTTATTTTTAGAGAAAAGGGTAAGTTCAGTACTACCTCCGCCAATATCAATGTACAGGTAATTATTGCTTTTGTCGAGGTGATCCCCAATATGATTGGCATAAAGAATATCGGCTTCAGTTTTTCCATCAATGATCTCTACTTTTAGTCCTGTTTCTTTTTTGACCCGGTCAACAATTTCATTGCTATTTTGTGCATCGCGCATGGCTGAGGTGGCACAGGCACGGTAATCAATTGCATCATAAACATCGATCAAATGTTTAAATGCTTTCATTGCTGTAATTAACTTTTCAATTTTTTTGTTGGAAATTATTCCTGTTGAAAATGAATCTTCTCCCAAGCGGATTGGAACGCGTAATAATTCAGCTTTTTTTATTGCGATCTTTCCATGTTCATCATACACATTGCAAAATAAAAGTCGGACTGCGTTGGAACCTATATCAATTGCGGCAAATTTCAATTCGAATTAATTCTTTTAGATTTTAATAAATTATAAATATCCTCCTGTGCACGTACTCTTTGTTCGGATTTTGTTTTCCTGTATTCATTATTTTGTTTACTGTCAATGACACGCGCTTTCACATTATCCATCCAAAGCGTATCAATTATTTTTCGCAATTGTTGTTGAATATTTTTATCATAGATCCGTACTGCAACTTCTGAACGGCTGTCAAGATTTCTAACCATCCAGTCTGCCGAAGATAAAAAGTATTTTTCATCACCGCCATTACAAAATATAAACACCCTGCTATGTTCTAAAAATTTATCTACAATGCTTATTGCTTCAATATTATCGCTCAATCCTTTTACTCCGGCTACTAATGCGCAAGTTCCACGGACAATTAGTTTTATATTCACGCCTTCCGCACTGGCCTCATATAATTTTCGGATCATAGCAGCATCTACTAAATTGTTTAATTTTAGCAGGATGTAGGCCGGTTTACCCGATCTTGCGTTTTCAATTTCTTTGTTAATAAGTTGCGTTAATCGCTTACGCATAAAAAATGGTGATACTAACAAATGTTTATATGTTCCGGTTTTATAATTATCTGAATAAAATTTGAATACTTTTTCCACTTCTTCGGTAATTCGTTTATCCACTGTAAGTAAACTGTGGTCGGTATACACACGAGCAGTATCACCATTAAAATTGCCCGTTCCAAGATGAACATAACGGATATCTTTTCCCGCCTCTTTACGGGTTATCATGAACATTTTTGAATGCACTTTTAATCCAGGAACCCCATAAATAACTTTAGCGCCTTCTTCCTGCAGTTTGTTCGACCAATAGATATTTGCTTCTTCATCAAAGCGTGCCTGCAGCTCTACTACTGCCGTTACCTGTTTACCATTTTTAACAGCATTGATAAGTGCTTTTACAATATTTGAATTAGTAGAGACACGATACAATGTAATGTATATGCTCTGTACTTTAGGGTCAATTGAGGCTTCCCGTAAAAAATCAATGATATGCTCGAATGATTGATAAGGATAGGTCAATAGGATATCTTTTTGTTTAAGAACCTTGAAAAAACTAGTTCCTTCAGACAGATCAGGATGTTTTAAGGGGGTTGTTTTTTTGTAACGTAATTCTGCACCACCAACAGCCGGAAATGAAATAAAATCCTTGAAGTTGTGATAGCGTCCGCCGGGGATCAGGTTGTCTTCTTTATCCAGTTTGGTTTTCTTTTTAATAAGTGCAAGTATATCAGGAGCAATTGCGCTGTCATAAACCAAACGGACCGGCTGTGCTTTTTTACGGGCCTTTAAGCCTTTAGTGATTTTTTCTACAAAACTTTTTGAGAGATCATTGTCAATATCAATTTCTGCATCCCTGGTCATTTTTATGTTGTACGCTTCTATGTGATCATAATCAAAATGATTGAACAGGTCCTTCAAACAATACCGTATCACATCATCCAGCAGGATAATAAAGTTTTTTTCCTTGTCTTTGGGTAAAACTACAAATCGGGAAATATCATCAGTTGGTACTTACAGAACGGCATATTTATTCTTTTTTGGATTATCGTTACGGCCCAGTTTTATGATCAGGTAACCTGATCTGTCTTTTAAATAAGGGAACTTGGAGGACTGGTCGATCATGATCGGAAAAAGTGTCGGTAATACTTTTTCACGGAAATAGTTTTTTATAAATACGCCTTGTTCAGGGCTGATCTGTGTTTCATTAATAATGGAGATATTGTTTTGATCCAGCTCTTTTAGAATATCCTGGTAAATGTCTTCAAATTTTACCTGTTGTTCAATAACTGTTCGTTGGATCTTATTCAGTAAGCGCTGAGGATTTTCACCCATTAATTCTTCCGCTTTTTTTTGATGTTTGACCATGCGTTTCAGGGTGGCTACCCGCACACGGAAAAACTCATCACGATTATTGGAAAAAATACCCAGAAATTTTATTCGTTCAATTAATGGAACAGTTTTATCTTCTGCTTCCTGCAATACGCGTTCATTGAACGATAACCAACTTAATTCGCGATTGATTAAAATAATATTCTTCTTTGCCATGCTGCACAAAATAATTACAAACTAAAGATACAAAAATTATTTTTTAACTTTTGCCTTTGCTTTTGTAACTGCTGTTTTTACAGGCTTTTTGGCGATTCCTTTAGCGGGGGCAGGTTTTTTATCGGAGGTTGATTTAATTGCCTTGTAAAATTTTTTTGCAATAGTTTTAGACGATTGAAAAGTAATTCTTTTGATTTTTCTCGTTGCTTCTGTATTACGATTCTTCAAAACCTCCTCAATGGTTTTTACCAAAACAAATTCTAATTCCTTACGTAGTGTCTTTTTATTCATGTGGTTTAAATTTCACGTTAAATTCAGAAAAATTACAATGCCATTATGATAATCATAAAAACCTTAACAATTATTTAACGCTCGGAATATGATTCTTAGGGAAATCATGGAATGTAAGTTCTCCCGGAGTTTTAGTAAAATTTTTCCATTGCAGACAATTATTGGTAATGCCAACAATACCACAAGTGGGTATATTTTGAGTAAAATAAGAGGTTAATGTGTTTGCCAGATCTGTAATGGTCGGATTATGAGCAAAAAGCATTATACTTTTATACTGATCATCAGATTGAGTAATAACATCAATATAATCCTGAACACGTGTTTCATATAAGCTACTATAAAGAAGGATATCATTTGGCTCAGATTTAAAAGTACGGCAAAAGATCAATGCCGTTGTAAGCGCTCTTATTGCCGGGCTTGAAATGATCAGATTGGGAAGTAATTGCTTTTCCTTCATTAAAAAGCTCATGTTATACGCATCGCGATATCCGCGCATATTTAATGGACGGTCAATATCAATGAGATGGCCATCATGATCAGATTTAGCGTGGCGAACAAGATATAGTGTTTTCAAAGCTGCTTATTTATTATAAGATTATATTTCAAAAGTAAAAAAATGTATGTAATTTTTAATTATATTGTATTTTAATGAATATACGTGTTATATTGATCTATTGTTTTTTCTGCTTTTTGCCGATACCCACGTTTTCACAAAAAGACACATTGGTTGCTGATAGGTATGTTCATTTTTATTATGATAATGATTTCTTTAGTGCAACAGATCGTTATTACACCCAGGGAATAGGTATTGAACTGATCATACCGGCAATGAAAAAATCACCGGTTTCAAAAGTGCTTATTCCTTTTAAGAATGCTATAAATTATTATGGAATACGCATTGCACAGGATGTTTTTACTCCCAGGAGCATACGTTATGACAGCATTTTTGAAGGTGAACGTCCTTATGCGGGAGTTTTTCTGACCACTCATTTTTTAATCTCGATCAATACTGAAAAAAAAGAACGGCTCAGCACTTCAGTAGATATAGGAATTATTGGTCCTGAAGCTAAAGGAGAAGAAGAACAAAAAGGGATTCACCACGCGTTGAATAATATCCAGCCTTTAGGATGGGAAAACCAGATCGCGACTGATTTTATTATCAATTACAATGCACAATTTGAAAAAGGATTTTACATAAAAAACAATATTGAACTGATTGGATTTGTTGATGGTAGAGTAGGCACATTGTATAATGATATTGGAGTGGGAGCAATCGTTAGAAGCGGTTGGATGGAGCCATATTTTAAGAATTTAGGATTGACCAGGCAAAAAAACAGAAAAAAAATTCAATGCTATGCTCTTCTGAAAGGAAAAATAAAAACAGTTGGATACAATGCAACCCTGCAAGGCGGGGTTTTTAATAAGAAAAGTGTTTATACCATTCCTTCAGCGGATGTTGAACGTTTGGTAGGAATTGGTTATATAGGTATAGTAATAGCCTATAAACGGGTAAGCTTGGAGTATACTAAATCGTACCTAAGCCCTGAGTTCAAAAATGGGTTAAGCCACGGTTGGGGACATTGTGCTATTACCTTTTGTTTTTAAGATCCTTCTGTCTATTTTTACCTTTTAACATAACCTCTAAAATTTCTATGAATTATCCTAACCTGATCAATAGTAAGCTTCCGAATGTAGGCACTACTATTTTTGCCGTAATGAGTAAGCTTGCGGCCGATAACAATGCGATAAACCTTTCACAGGGTTTTCCTGACTTTGCTTGTGATGCGGAATTAGTTTCTCTTGTCAATAAACAAATGATGTCAGGCAATAACCAATATGCTCCCATGGCCGGATTAATGAGCTTAAGAGAAATGCTTTCTGAAAAAACAGAACACCTGTATTCAGCCAAATATGACCCGGATACCGAAATAACAGTTACAGCAGGTGCTACGCAGGCAATTTATACAGCCATTGCAGCCGTTGTTAGAGAAGGTGATGAAGTAATCGTTTTTGAACCTGCTTATGATTGTTATGGTCCGTCTGTTGAATTGAATGGCGGTACAACTATTTATTTACAATTAAAGGCGCCTGCTTATACCATTGACTGGGAACAAGTGAAAAAAGTAATTAATCACCGCACTAAAATGATCATCATCAATACTCCTCATAATCCTACCGGAAGTATTATGACTGCAGGAGATATGGCAAAATTAGAGCAGTTGACCCAAAATACAGATATTGTTATCATTAGTGATGAAGTATATGAGCATATTATTTTTGATAAACATGTGCATCAAAGTGTAGCACGTTTTCCGAAACTAGCCGAACGAAGTTTTATCATCTCCTCCTTCGGTAAAACCTACCATACAACCGGATGGAAAATGGGATATTGCGTGGCTCCTAAAAATCTTATGGCAGAGTTCCGTAAAGTACATCAGTTTTTAGTGTTCTGCTGTAACACCCCTATTCAATATGCATTAGCTGAATTTTTAAAGAATAGGTCAAATTACCAGGAACTGGGAAGTTTTTATCAAAAAAAGAGAGATTATTTTGTTAAACAGATAAAAGGCTCAAAATTTGATCTGATCCCTGCCTCGGGTACTTATTTTCAATTGCTTAATTATAAAGGGATCAGCCAGGAAAAAGATACAGATTATGCTGTTCGTTTAACAAAAGAATTTAAGATCGCCTCTATACCCATTTCAGTATTTTATCATGAATCCATCGACAATAAAGTACTGCGTTTTTGCTTTGCTAAAAAAGAGGAAACTTTAGAAAGGGCCGCTGAGATACTGTGTAAAATATAGTTGTTTTAAGAACTGGAAATGAATCTTTTAGCAGGATAATTCGTAAATAATAATAAAAGGTATTAGCAGACAAAAAATCATAAAATATTAAGATTGGCATAACGTTTGAATATACCTACGCAATTAAGTCGAATAATCATGAAAAGGTTAATTATAATAGGAGTAGTGATAACGATAGCAGGCTTAGCCGGGTTATCATTTCAAGGTGAAAAAGCAAGACCTGTTTTTGAAAATAACGGCCCTGCTAAGGAGCTTCCCGTAATAAATAATGAAGCTTTTAAAAGAGGTGAAAAACTCACATTTCGTTTGCATTATGGCATTATTGACGCCGGTATTGCAACCTTGGCAATTACCGATGAAGAACGTGAGATCAACGGTAGAAAAACATTGCACGTAGTAGGAATAGGAGAATCTAAAGGCGCTTTTGATTGGTTCTTCAAAGT
The DNA here is from genome assembly GCA_052389695.1 of Bacteroidota bacterium. Lineage (GTDB taxonomy): Bacteria > Bacteroidota > Bacteroidia > 2-12-FULL-35-15 > 2-12-FULL-35-15 > 2-12-FULL-35-15. The sequence continues at coordinate 24,903 of JBQTHQ010000092.1, forward strand.
GCGTGACCGCTATGAAACATATATCGATGAAAAATCTATTGTTCCATGGATGTTTCTAAGACATGTGAGTGAAGGTGGATATAAGATCGATCAAGCCTATGTTTTTAATCATTTTACTCAAAAAGTAAATGTTGGCGCGGGAGAAATGTTTCCTATAGAGCCCAATATGCAGGATATGCTTTCAGCATTTTATGCAGCAAGAGCCTTGGACCTGTCAGCTGCAAAACCAAATGAAGTTTATTCAATCAATTGTTTTATGGATAAAGAAGTGTGGCCGCTGAAAGTAAAATTTATTTGCCGCGAAACAATTACAACCGACCTTGGAACATTCAAATGCTTAAAATTTCGACCGATCGTTCAAAAAGGAAGGGTGTTTAAACGCGAAGAAGATCTGAATATCTGGATCACTGATGATAAAAACCACATCCCCATTAAAGGTCAGGCCGATGTCCTGGTTGGTTCTATTAAAATGGAATTAACAAATTACACCGGTTTGATGAATCCTGTTGCCAAAGTAAACTAAAAAGTACTCTCCGGATTTCGGAGAGTTTTTTAGTTTTGCCTTCCCGGTTCATAGATCGATCTTGTTTCTCTATTAGTTTCTCTCAGTGGTCTTGTGGTATTACCCGAACGTTTAAAGTATTGCATGGCAGCAAATGTTATGATCGCTGAAGATGCCATGCCTTCCATAAAAATGCTGAGAAATATAGTAAAACCATTCAGCGAGGAACCCATATTAGGATGCTGTTCCCTTATTTGCCGAAATACTGTGGCATCAAAATAACTGATGTATACACTCATAAACAGAGCAAATATAGTTACCGCAACTGCTGCAATATAAAATCCCTGTGCAATGCCTTTTAAATAAAATTCATCTTCATTCAAC
>JBQTHQ010000093.1:0-4778 GCA_052389695.1 Bacteroidota bacterium
TTTTACTTAAAGTCAAATTTTTTATCTACGCTTTTACTTTTAATAAAATTGTAAAAGAATAGGTCGCAACTTAAATTAATTAAGGCTTTAACACTCATCCTGGCAAAACCTGTACTGCTTAATAAAGTGCTGGATGATGAAACTTTTCATCGCGCAGAAATAATAAAAAAATATAATTTTCCAAAAGGATTAAAAACCGTTGATATTAACCATCTTATTCCTGATCTAAACGAAACTATTGAACCATATTCCTCTCTCGATGGCGGTTCCACTCCTATTGACATTGCATTATTAAAAGGGCTTGCAAGAAAAATGCCTGATTGTAAATATTTTGAGATCGGGACCTGGCGCGGGGAAAGTGTTGCAAATGTTGCAAGTGTAGCCAAACAGTGTACCACACTTAATTTGCCGGATGCTGAGATGTTGCAAATGGGATTAGACAAAGCGTATGTTGAATCACACCGATTTTTTTCAAAAAATTTAAAAAATGTCACGCACATACAGGCTAATTCACAAACATTTGATTATGCTGGTCTGAATCAAAAATTTGATCTGATTTTTGTTGATGGCGACCATCATTATGAAAGTGTTAAAAATGATACTTCCAACGTATTTAAACTTTTAAAAAATGATGATTCTATTATTATATGGCATGATTATGGAAATAATCCAAATAACATCCGCTGGGATGTATTGCATGGTATTTTAGATGGCATGCCGGCCGATGAAAGGGAACATTTATATCGGGTATCTCATACATTATGCGCTATTTATATAAAAAAAACAATACCATCTGCATATCCAATGCCTTATCCCACCCCCTCCAAATTCTTTTCTTTGGAAATAAAAAACAAGAACACAAAACTTTGATCTTCTTCAACATCTTTCCGTAATTCTAAGAGTCTGTTTAAATTTAATTCAAATCAAATACAGTATGGATATTTTAAGCCAACGCACATATTTCGACAGGCTCAACCTGCCTGCCGCAGGCAAGTATGACAATGCGCGTGGTCAGTCTGAGCTTGTCGAATACATTGCGCTTGCAATAACAAAATTTTAAAATGAATTTAAACAGTTTCTAATTTCGATTTCCAATAAATCATCTATTATTTTTGTTTAAAACAAATGATTTGTTTATATTTGGTATTCCTGAAAGATTGACGTTTTGACCAGTAATAAAATGCTATAAAAGAACCTAGACATTATTTTAATAAATAATACAATGGGGGAATCTTTCAATTTTATAATAAATACCTGATTATCTTTAATTTAAAATATATAACAACGAGGTTTTGAATAATGACTTTAGCTTGAAGCTATTATTTATATGTTTGCTTTAATAAATGATTTGTTTATATTTGTTATTCTCAAAAAATAATTCACGTTTAACTAAAAATATAATGCTATGAAAAAACAATTACTCTTAAGCTTAGCTATGGGTTTTACTTTAGGGATTACCGCACAAAATTCCCGTACCGTTTCAGGTACAGTTGTGCAAAAAGTACATCCATCTTTGGCTAACAAGTCAGAAACAGCCAATCCTTTACATGCAGACAAGGATGCTCCTACTTTTCAAACGTATGTAAATTCATTGAATCAAAATCATCAAAATACAGGTAACAGAGCCGTTACAGGTGTGACTATTGGTACCAGTATTTACGATTTACAAACCAATGCTTCGATCTGTAACCGTATCGTTGTAAACGCTGATGGTACCATAGGAGCTACATGGACCATGGATCATGGTTCTGTACCAACTTCTACTCCTACCAGAGGTACCGGTTATAATTATTTTGACGGGGCAAATTGGACATTCGGAACAACAGGACCAGCAACCCGCTTGGAAAGCGACCGTACCGGCTGGCCTAATTTAGGTGTTACAGGAACAGGTGCTGAAATAACTGTATCTCATGAAGCATCGACCGGTGCCGGTGATCTATATGTTATGAAACGCCCTGCAAAAGGAACAGGCACATGGACTGAAACTAAAATGGGTATTACAGATACATGGCCACGTTTAGTTGTGGGTGGTGCTAACAATAACACTATTCATGTGATTTCCCAAACATCCGGTGCTGCACCTACTAAACCTCCATTTATGGGGCAAGACGGGGCTCTTGCTTATTCCCGTTCACTAGATGGTGGAGCTACCTGGGATAAACTGCACACTGTAATTCCTGAAATAAGCTCTACTTATTATTTAGGATTTGGCGGAGATAATTATGCTATAGATGCTAAAGGTGATAACATTGCAATTGTAGTGGGTGGAAGAGATGTGGATGTAGTATTACTTACATCTACTGACAATGGTACTTCATGGACAAAAAAAATTGTTCATAAGTTCCCTATCCCGATGTTTGACGCTGCTACAATGGTAACTGATACACTTCCTCAGGATGGAAACATTGATACACTTGAAACGAATGATGGCTCCCTTGCAGTATTATTGGATAATGCAGGTAAAGCACACGTTTGGTATGGTCGTTCAAGTGTGTTTTGTGCTAATCCAGGAACAGCAACAGGTCAAGGCTTACGCTTTTTTACTTTTATCGATGGTTTAATGTACTGGAATGAAAACATGGGTAGTGCAGCTCCGGTAATGATCACTTCCGCTGCTGACATTGATGGAGATGGTATTTTAAGCGTTTCTTTCATCGGAACTTATTATGTATCTTTAACAGGTATGCCTAGTGCAGGTATTGATGCCCAGGGAAGAATTTTTATTTCTTATGCTGGTATTTATGAAGGAATTTCAGATGATGGAACCGTTGGCGGAGGAAAAAGCTATCGCCATACCTATGTAATGCGTTCTGATGACGGAGGTGCAACATGGTGTACTCCTATAGATATAAATGATCCGGGCCCTAATTTTGATGACTATCAGGAAGGTGTGTTTGGAGCTGTGGCAAGAAGAGTAACCAATGATGTACATTTGGTTTATCAAAAAGACAGCGCTCCGGGACATGGTTTAACAGCCGATACTCCCGATCCACAAAGCGGTGCTGAAGCAGATATCATTTATGTGAAAATTCCGGTTACAGATTTTGTTTGTCCTGTAGGAATTAAAGAACAAACTGAAATAGCAAGTAATGTTGGTCTGTATCCAAATCCTGCTTCAGAGAATGTTTCATTGTCTTTCACAATTTCAAAACCGGCCGAAGTTTTTGTATCTATTTACAATGCTATAGGACAAAAAACTGCTGAGTTCAATAATGAATTGACTGTTGCTGGTAATCACTCACTAAATATTAATACCGCTACTTACAAACCGGGAATTTATTTTGTGAATACAACAATTGAAGGACAAGTGTTTACTCAAAAATTAGTGGTTGAATAATTTCCTTTCAAAATAAAAAAGCTTTTACAAAAAACTCCGGTAAAATTACCGGAGTTTTTTTATTCAAACACGATCCATTTGGATTTTATAAAATTTTATTTTTCAACTCTAAAAAACTAGAAAATAAATCATTAACACTTTGGTAAACAATATTTTGCGCCAAGTTGCATTTCAGAGTCACTTTGTCCTCATTGTATTATATTACATTTATATATATTTGCACATTTAAATAAATGTGAACTACATAAATATTAAACTTAATTTAACAGTCATGAAATCAAAAGCACTTATACCTTTATTAACATTAACAATTTTGTCTATTACAAATGTAGCAAAAGCACAATGGACCTTAGCTGCACCCAATATTTATAATAATAATACCGGGAATGTAGGTATTAAAAATGGCGGAACAGCATTTGTTCCCAGCGCTTTATTTCAAGTACAAAATGGTAGTATCTTGTTTGATGGAGCTACAGGCTCAACCCCTGTGAGTGGAGCAGGTACAAGAATGATGTGGGTGCCTTCGAAATCAGCTTTCAGAGCAGGGCAAATAACCGGTGGCACAATATGGGATGATGTGAATATTGGGACTCATTCAGCTGCATTTGGAATAAATACAAAAGCAAGTGGAATTAGGTCTTTTGCGACCGGAAGCACCACTACTGCGAGCGGAACTAATTCTTCCGCATTTGGGAGTATCACGACAGCAAGTGGCATAACTTCATTTGCTGCCGGATCAAGTACAATAGCTTCTGGAGAATTTTCCACAGCTTTTGGAGGTAACACAACTGCACAATCCAATAATTCTTTTGTAATTGGACGATTTAACTACAACCCCGGAACCTATAACACAAGCTCGTGGATAGTAACAGAACCATTATTTGTTATTGGAAATGGGTCAAGTGCGGCAGCAACTTCTAATGCAATGACAGTTTTGAAAAACGGGAATGTGGGAGTAGGTTTAGTTTCTCCACCATCAACATTTTCAATATTAAGTGGATTAACAAAAGCAAATAGCATTTCTATAAATAATGCGGATGTACATACCACTATATTTAATCAGTCGGCAACAAATGCAGGAGTTATACAAGTTTATTCAGGAGGCAGCGCCAGCTCTATAGGCACTTCCGCTTATGTGTTACAATTGCAGCCGGAAGGTGGCAGTGTAGGAATTGGATTAAATTCAGGAAATCCTACAGAAAAACTGGATATAAATGGGACTTTAAAAGTGAATGGCAATGCCATTTATTTAGCATGGGACCGGAATCATGGGCTAGGTTTCTTTAATACATTTACAACAACAGGTAATTATGCAAATACGAACTTTAATGGACCTGTATTATTTGGATATGCAGGAGGAGCTTTAGGCACTAACCAGGGAACAAACAGAAATGTTGCATTAAGCTGGAATGCTAATGGACAGGTAGGAATTGGATCCCCT
>JBQTHQ010000094.1:0-19351 GCA_052389695.1 Bacteroidota bacterium
CTCCGGTTATCCTAATCCGTTTAACGATAGGATCAGTATACAATTTTTATCAGACAAAAAAATAAAACAGGATTTAAATTTATATGACAGTCAGGGTAGAATAATCCTTAAACAAGAAATTATGGCTGAAATAGGAGAGAATAATTTATTATTTGATCTAACACCATATAACCTTTCAAAAGGGTTATACGTAATTAAACTTTCAAACATAGAAAGCGTCCAACAAATAAAAATTATAAAAGAATAAAATATGAATATAAGCAGACATTTTAGAAAATCATTATTAATAGCAAGTATCTTTTTCAGTGCGCAATCGTTTTCACAGATGCCAACTGTATCATCTGCTATATTATTCCGTGATTCGGCAGTGTGTGCGGTATGGAGCCAAAATGATCCTACTTTAGTGGCTTATGCTTTGCTACAATCCGATGGACATTATAGACTTCACAAGGCAAACGTAGGTCCCGCCAATCAACGTTTAAATGAGGACTGTATTACCTGTGGTAATCCTTTGTTGCCAGGCAAAACAGAAGGCAATCCCATCTTTCATCCCAATAATAAATACTTAGGATTCATTGCAGAAAAAGCAATCCATCCCGGCGACTCCTTTGGTGCTACCCCTGGAATAGGACAATATTCAGATATATGGGTAATGACCATGGATGGAACAAAAGCCTATCAGCTCACGAATACTCCTAATTCTGCGGATTCAGTATGCGGAATTATTTTCGCATTTTTTTCACCTGACGGAAAAAAAATGTGTTGGTCTCAAATGACTACAGCGGCAAATCCTTTTGATTGTATCTTCCCTGGAAAACTTTGTTTTGGCGGCTGGGACATCAAGATAGCGGACTTTGTAGATCATCCGGTAAGCGGCCCTTCGCTGCAAAATATCAAAACAATCAGACCAGGTGGCATTCCCGCTTTTAATGAAGTATATGGCTGGACCCCTGACGGGAACAAATTACTTTTTGCAAGTGATTATGATCAGGTTTGGGTATGGGCCGACCAGATCTATGAAATGGATACACTTGGCAATAACATAAAACAATTAAGCGCTACGGGAGGATCCGTTGGCTGGCCTTATTGTGAACATGCATTTTCTACTCCCGACGGAAAACACATTGTATGGATAACCAACCGGGAAAATATGGTGGGCAGCTCAAAAGGAGGAGATGACTGGTGGATCATGAATTCGGATGGCACCCAGCAACAACGGTTCACTTACTTTAATGACACTACCAGTTCCTATTGGACAGGAGATACACACATTAATGGATTTGGCTGTTTTAGTCCCGATGGGAAAAAATTTATTGGCGATGTGGGCGGCAGCCAGCCTATTCAAACAGATCCTACCCAAAAATACCAGGTTTGGATAATGGATTTGAATCAGTCGACAGGTGTTCAAGCGAATGAAGAATCAGGTGCTAAATTTCATGTTTATCCAAATCCTGCAACAGATCAGATAACATTGGCAGTTGATATTGTTGATGTGGGGGAATATAAAATTGAAATTGTAAATGTATTGGGCCAAATGGTTTACCAGAAATCAATAAGTATAAATTCTACAGGCAGGATTGAAACTCATCTTGCAACGGGAGATCTTAAACCGGGAGCTTACGTTATAAGTGTCGGGAATGATAATGGCATCTACAAGAAAAAATTATTGAAAGAATAAACTTTTTAAACTTATTAGCGTCTGAGGATTGTTCACCTAAAAACGAAAACCATGAAAACGTATTTTTTTAAACTAAAATTCATTATTTCTTTAGTATTTATTGTAACTGCTGTAACATCTTGTAAAAAAGAGGAATCTAAAGATGTCAGTCAGGAAAAAATTTATGCGGAATACGAATTATTTTATGATAAAAACCAGGATAAAACGTATGCTTCAGCTATTTTTAAATTTAGTAATGTATTGGGAACTCAATTACAGTTAACAGCTCCCAGTGAAGTAAGATGCAATGGTGACATCATCCCTTACGATCCTGTATTTGCATATTACAGAAAAGAATATGCAGGACAAGTTACCACCGGAACGTTTGTTTTTAAAGATACCGACGGAAAATCATATACGAATGTTATCAGCAATATAAAAACCATTGCAAACCCTGCCGTTGATACTATTTCTAAAAGCAGCAGTTATACATATACATGGGTAGGAGATGCTTTAACCGCCAATGAATCAGCAGCTATAACAGTTTCAAATACGGCCAATGGCACCCAGTTCCAATATTTTTTTCAGAATACAATTAGTTCCACAAATTTTGTAATGGGGGCATCTAATTTGAACAATCTACCAACGGGTATGGCTACCTGCCATTTGGAAAGAACAATAGAAACAGCAGCAAGCGCTGTAACAAGTGCAGGAGGAAAAATACGGGGGAAATATAAAGCGCTGAATAGAAACGTATATATAAAAAATTAATACAATACCGGGTTCATCAGTAGAAGAACTGATGAACCCCATTTATTTTTTTGCTTTTTCTTTAACAATTTCCGCAAAGGGCTTTTTTTCTATTTTACTCTCCAGCCAGGAAATAATATCAATAAATGTAAATATTGATTTTTCATTGATATTTTTTTGCAGCGGAAGCAGTTGTTTCCTTAACTTAATAAAAAATTGTTTAGAATTAACGGATGAAGTCGGGTGTATTATTTTTTTAAAATGATCCAGCACATACCCTTCCACTTTTGACAGCTCCATTTTATTACTTAAAAAACGGGAAGTTGATTTAAAAATATATTGCAGATAGTCTGTATTGCCCAACTCGATATGAGTCATTAAATTTAATATTCGTGCAGATGTTGCAACATCCTGTTTCAAATCGGCTGCCGGATCGTTCAATAATTTATTCAACCATGAATGAGTTTCATTGAACTTCCCTTCTCCAAAATAAACCAATGCGATACAGTAGTATAAATGCCATTTATAAACAACAGGGATCACCTTTTCATATTTTTCAAGTTCGGCGTTGATTTCTTTATCAATCAATGCTATGCCTTGTTTAAATTCACCTTTTTTAACCAAAAGCTCCATCCGTATCATAGCGCTCATCTGGAATATTTTAGCTTGAAGTAGAACAGATTGTTTTACCTGGGAGGTATCATTTAATTTTTTTAACCTGTTAAGGATCTCAGGAATGTGACTTTTATCAAATTCTTCACAGGCAATAATAAAGTTATGAAGCACTGAAAGATAACGCTCCACGCTCTGTGCATATCTTTCGGGGTTATTATCAAACAATTCCACCAGTTTTTTATTGTAAAAGAAATTTTTTTCTTTATCCCCCTGAGTACGATAATAAAGCACAGAGGCATTGTATAAAAACAAAGACATAGTAAAGGTCAGTTCATCTGTATTTTTCTTGTGCATTATTTTTTCTAACTCTTCCCATTGCTTTTGCATTTTATTTGTTTGTTTGCTGCCTTTACCTAGTATGCTTATTGAAAAAATACTATCCTGAACGGATTTAAGTTCATTTATAAGCTTGATCTTTTCAATTATTTCTTTTTCTTCTCCGGACAATATCGCCAGGTAACCTTCAATTTTTTTTAGCTCCGAAAAATTATTATAGATCGCTCTTTCCCAATGGATCAGGTCAATATGTACCGTATATAGCTCATGCAAGATCGCTATGTTTTTTGCCTTGCGAATGATCTTTTTTGCCTGGGCATACAATGCCTTTTCATACAATATTTTTACCTGATGGATCATTTGTTTTAACCTTGTATCATTCGAATCATTTATGTGGAAAGAATTAAGGCTTTTTAAAATAATATCGTAGAGGTATTTTTTTGTATTGTGGAACTGCGCCTTCCTGATCTTTTTATTCTCAGAAAATATTTTGTTTTCGTCAAATGTCTTCTGTTTGTCAATAATATCAAAGAGACTGACATACACATTGGCTTCACCAATAATGTGGCGTGAAGCAAATAGCTTAAAATATCTTTTTTCAGGCCCGCTTAAACTTTTAATAAGTTCAAACAGCGGATTGGAATTACCCTCAGACATGATAAAAATATATTATGAGTTGAAACAAATAGCAACACCTTAAAGATAAACTATATTTCAGACTCCGTAAAAAATTTATAAGTTGTTTTTATTTGGTCATGTTTTGAAAATACCTTTGTTTAAAATATTACTCTGGCCAATTACATCATGAAAAAAAAACACATTCTTTTTGCGTTTCTATGTTTAGCAGCATCTTCTTATGCAACAATTTATAAAGTAGGCCCAACAAGGACCTATACACTACCCAGCCAGGTTGCCGGATTAGTGAACGATGGAGATACCGTGAATATTGATGCGGGAACATATTCTAATTGCGCCACCTGGAATAAAAATAATTTATTATTGAGAGGAGTTGGGGGAATGGCGCATATTAAAGATGTGGTTTGTTCAGGAAAGGGGATCTGGAATTTTAATGGGAATAATATTACAGTGGAATACATTGAATTTTCAGGCGCAGCTAACCCGTCTTTAAATGGTGCAGGAATACGCGGACAGGGAGGAAAATTCACCGTAAGACATTGCTATTTCCATGACAATGAAAATGGAATTCTTTGTAATGATCCTGTTGCAGGAACATCGGATGTATTGGTTGAATACAGTGAATTTGCGAACAATGGACAAGGCGATGGCTACTCCCATAATATGTACATTGGTAATATGAAAAGTTTCACCCTTCGTTATTGTTATACTCATCACGCTAAGATTGGCCATGAAATTAAAAGCAGGGCCCACAACAATTATATTCTATACAATAAAATAACGGATGAAGCATCAGGAACTGCTAGCAGAAGTATAGACCTGCCAAATGGAGGGCTTGCAATTATAATTGGAAATACAATTGAACAAGGCCCCAATACGAGTAATTCAAATATGTTCGGATATGGATTGGAAGGATTTGTAAACCCTGCACCACAGAATGTTTATATGGTCAATAATACTTTTGTTAATAACAGGTCTGCCGGTTCTTTCATAAATATTTCAAGCGGCACAGAGATACTTAAAGTGGTAAATAATATTTTTGCAGGTCCGGGAACCGTGATCAGTGGCACAGCCGCAACGCTTGATTCCACTACAAATTGGATTACAGCGAACAAATCCTCTTTATCTTTTGTGAGTCTCGGCAATTATGATTATCAGCTTACAGCTTCTTCTCCTGTGATCAATAAAGGAAGCAACCCGGGTTTAGCAGGAACATATTCTCTCAGTCCTGTTTCAGAGTATGTTCACAACAGCAATGAGCGGAACCGGTCAACAAATGGAACAATTGATATCGGTGCATATGAATTTAGTATTTCCACAGGCATTGAGGCGAAAGCAAAACAAATAATTTCTGTTTTCCCAAATCCTGCTTCCGAAAAATTTGAAATTATAAACAGTTCAGAAAATGTCAGGTTATTAGTTACGAATATATTGGGAGAGCAAATACTATTTAGGCCGATCAATGAAATACATACAACAATTGATGTTTCCGGCTGGATATCCGGAATTTATTTTATAACCGTTCAAACAAACACCAGAATAACAACTGAAAAAATTCAGGTTATACATTAAAACGGCCAATTTTTTCTCGACACTTTTAGTCTGCGGCCGATGCTGCCCTTTGTCTGACGCAGTCGGCAAAACTTCTTTTTTCTATTTTGCTTTCCAACCAGGAAATAATATCAAAACTTCCAAATGCATGTTTTTCAAAAGGATCGTTTTGTAGTTTTTCCAAGGTGGCTTTTAATTCGACATAGGCATCTTTTATTTTTTTTGGAGAAAATAACCTGGGGAGCTTCCGGATGAACTGTATCATCACCGTTTCAAACTGATAAACAATTTGCTGCTTTAACAAATACCTGTAAGTGGACCGTAACAAGTGCGGAAGCAGCTGTTCATTATTCAGCTCATAATGAATGATCAGGCTATAGATCCGGATAAACGCCTGCATGTTTTTTCTTCCCTCTGCTCCGGGAACATCCGTTGTTTTATTCAAAAGACGCAGGCTTTTTGAATAATTACCTGATCCAAAATAAAGAATGGATAAATTGATATAAAAACTGAGTTCCGTGGTTGAGCTCCCTTCCCATTTGAATTCTTTCAATCCCTCATTTATTTTTGCTTCCAGCTGAACACCTTTTTCAAATTCTCCAATGATGCGACAGGTGTTCAATTCAGAGATATATGACAAAAGAAATATAGAACGTTTATTGATCAGGCTGGTAGGCTTTAAAGCCCTCATTGAATCCAGATGGATTTTAATTTCATCAAATTTTTTGACGAAGCGCAAAACAATCATCAGGTTGTTGAGGGCAGATATGTACTTCCATTGGTTTTCATTTATTCGGAATGGTTCTGATTCCAACAAGTTCACTAATGCTTTTCTATGACTATAGCAAGCATTAAAATCTCCCTTCAATTCACAATACAATGAATGGGTTTGATAAAAATTATATTTCGACTCAAAATTAAGAGCATTTGATTTGTCTTGCAGCAAAGGATGTTTCATAATATTTTCTATCTGTTTTACAACTTTTTCACTTCGCGCTATTCCTTCTTTTAAAAACAATGCAAATAAATTATCTCTTAACACTTCGTACTCTTTAATAATCCTTAAGTGGTTTAATATTTTTTCTATCTCCGAATGGACCTTACTTACATGTTCATATTCTGATTTTGCGGAGAAAATTTCTTTTTCTAATTTGAGGATTTCCAATAACAAAGAATAAGCTTCAATATTGTAAGCCGCTTTTTTTGATCTTAAAATAAGCTTTTGTGCGTGTTTGATAAGCCCCATTGAAATTAAATGTTCTGCCTGGCTGATCTGATTTTTTAATCTGGACTTTTCAGAACTATCTGAATGAAAAGAAGATATACTTTTTAAGATCAACTGGTAGAGGTAATTTTTAATACTTGGAAGCTGTTTAAGAATAACCTTGTCCTTTATTTTCTTGCGCAGCTTTTCTTCATTATAGGTTGTTTGTTTTACCATCAGGTCGAACACTTGTAAATAATGTTTATTTCCTGAATAGGCAGACGACATCAGTTTAAAATATCTTTTTTCAGGTCCTGAAAGTGATTGAATAAGTTGGAAAAGCTCCTCTGAATCCTTCATTTAAATTATAATTTTTTATAGATTATATAATAGTTATATATCTGATTTAATGGTAATTACATGCAATATACAAATAAAAATTTAATTCTAAAATAGTATATTCTGAACAAAGTTTGAGCCGTTTACATTGTTTCGCGATGTAATTTTAAATAAAAAATAGTCATGAAAATAGTTAAGTGGTCATTTATTTTTTTATCTCTTTTCGGTTTAAATTTAATTGGTTTCAGCCAGAATAAATTCATTCACAGAGTTGGTAAAACAATTGTTGACAGCACAGGGCAGCCGATACAACTTAGGGGTATACATTTGGGCGGCTGGCTGGATTGGGAAGGTTGGATATATGGCGGGGGATTTGGGTCGGACCTGAAATACAATGGTAGCGAAACATATATGATGACTGCGTTATCTAGGCTGGTTGGGAGTTCTGGTGCAGATCAATTTATGCAGCAAATGCACGAACAATTTATTACAAGCGAGGATATTGCTGCCATTTCCCAATCGTGTTATAATGTAGTGCGGATACCTATTAATCATAGGCTGCTTGAAGATGATTCAGCGCCTTATGTATATAAGCAAAGCGGATGGAAAATACTGGATAGCCTGATCAGCTGGTGTGAAAAATACCATGTATACGTAATACCAGACCTACATGCTACTCCGGGCGGACAAAACAATTATTTTTTTTCAGACCCCGATAAGGATTCTTCTTTTTGGATTGGAAAAAATAACCAGTTAAGAACCATCAAATTATGGGGTGCGATAGCCGACCGTTATAAAAATAAAACCATCATTGCCGGGTTTGACCTGTTGAATGAATCTGACACCCCTTGGTTCCATGAATGGAAAGTTCCATATATTTCGGAGAAGATTATACAAGAAATACGGACTGTGGATGCCAATCACCTGATGATCGTTGAAGGAGATGATCTTGCAACGAATTTCTCAGCATTTTCTGGATTGTTGGATGCAAACATGGCGTTCAGTATGCATGTATATACCTTTATCGGTAACGCAGATCCCAAGGCTGTAGTGGCTTCTTATAACAGTCTCATTGATCAATACAATGTTCCTCTGTGGAATGGTGAGTGGGGCGAACATAATTATGCCACATTAGATGCTACTCGAAAGGCCTTGGAAGACCCTGCAAATCAATTAAGCGGCTGGGCTTTTTGTACATGGAAAAAAGTGATTAACCATTATCCTTGCCTTAACGAGATCCAAATTACCCCTAAATGGACAAAAGTTGCTAAATGGATAACAGATACTGTTGGGAACCCCAGGCCCACACTTAGCGAAACCAACCAGGGAATAAGCGAATTTTTTAATTCCATAAAATACGAGAACACCGTTAGGGATCAGCAGATGCATTCAATACTATCGCCTTGCAGTATAACTACTTCTATAAATAATAATTTAGATTCCAATGAACCGACGGTAACAATCTTCCCAAACCCTGCAAATGATCATATATCGGTTACAATAAATTTAGAGGATGAAAAAGTAATAGAAATAAAAATAATAGATGTTTTAGGGAAAAATATTTTATCTGTTCCCGCACAAAATTATTTTGATGCATCTCATCCACTGATTATACCGGTTCATGATCTTCCTGCCGGAACTTATTTCCTGAAACTTTCAACGGAGACCTTGGTTATAAGCCGACCAATATCGGTGATAAAGTAGAGTTTAAAATTCCAATTTGTCCATTATAAAAAGGTTAAATTTTTGCCTTCTTAATGGATAACTACATTTAAAAAATTTACTTTTTTTGATTCGAAAATATCATATTGTTATTAAACTTTTAATAATTGCAAACGTCAAAAGGCATATTTTTATAAATCGAATTAAAACAATAAAAAATGAAACCAATCATCTCCATTAAAAAAAATAGTTTAACCATTTTATTTTTATTCTTTTTTGCTTCCGCTTTTTCTCAAACGCTTTCTCCGCTTTCGGTGAGCGGAGATAAAGTAGTTGATGCATCCGGAAAAACAGTTATCCTTAGGGGCTGTGTTACCATTACACATGATGGGCCTTCCAGCCCTGTTATTTATACTGCAGCTGATTATAAACGATTAAAAGCATGGGGTGCAAATTACCAGTCCATTCGTTTATTTGCATCAAATATTGGCGCATGGGGCATCCCTTATAAATTGAATGAATTTCTTGACACGCTTGACACGATGGTGTACAGAGCAAAGCAGGAGGGAATTTACACGGAGTTTAAATTAACCATGTACGGAGCGGTTGGTTTTAAATGGGAAGATCTGTGGGCCAATGCAAATGGAGAACAGAATAAAATTATCAATGGCTGGAAAAATATCTGGAACAGATATAAGAATGAACCCGCAGTTATTGGGTATGATCTTTTAAATGAACCCGAAAGAGGAAATGTGAATGCTGCTGTGTTTGTTTGCAATCATCTAAATCCTTTTTATCAGAAAATGATTGACGAGCTTCAGATTATTGATAACACTAAAATGGCCTTGATTCAATCGGCAGTGTATCTGTTTGCCGGGCAAGTGAATTCATTAAGTTATAATTGTCCTGTTGCCCGGCAAAATGTAATTTATGCTCCTCATTTTTATGTGAAACTTTCGTCAGATACAACAGGATATGCTGCACGCATAAAACAATACAACAAGGAAGCATTAATGCATAACAGTCCGCTTTTAATCGGCGAATTTGGAGTTCCATGGGATACCACCTTTGATGGCGATCTGATTAAAGAAAATGAATATATGAAAACAGAAATTGCAGCGCTTTCTTATTTTGACAGTTTGAAAATTGGTTTCAGCAGGCCCTGGTTCTCTGATGACAATGCACAGGTTTTGCCGGGTGTTAACTGGGCCTTAATTAAAGGTTCAAATGGGCTGGGCGGTCCCGAACGAAAATTTATTTTGGATGTTATATCAAGACCGTATCCTCAGTATACAGCAGGCAATTTAATTTCAACGAAACATGATATCAATTCAAAAAGATCAGTTATAAAATATACTCCTAATCCGGCTTTAGGCAGTACAACCATATTTATTCCAAGAAAAAGGCATTTTAATGATAGCTTGCTAATCCAATATAATGCTCTTGTGATTTTTGTGGATACGATAACAAACTCACTGATCCCTTTGTGTAATCCTGACAATTATAACCTTGCGAATTTCACGTGGAATGCTAATACAGAAATATTAACCGTTGATGAATGGCAAAGTAATACAGCAACTATAATTATAGGAAAAGATTATTTCTGTCCTGTTACTACAGAACTAGAGCAGGGTTCAAACGTAACAATATGTACTATTTATCCTAATCCTTTTACGGAAGAAATTAATATTATTTTCAATCGTGCGGAAACTTCGGATTGTAATATTACTATTTATGATATAAGAGGGAAGATCATTTTTTCAGATCGGCTGAACGATTTGGAAAAAATAACAACAGGAGAAAAATTTTCAAAAGGGGTTTATTTTATAGAGTTGAAAAGTGAAACAGGAAGAGAAATTATTAAAGTTGTAAAAATATAATGCCGTACTATAAAAAAATCATATTTCTTTTTTTACTTATTTTTTTTCTTGCTTCAGGCAGGGGCCAAAATATAGCGAAGGTAGATTCACTTCTGCAAATTCTGAAAGGCCGCCAGCCAGATACTGCTAAAGTAAATGCACTTATTGAATTAAGTCGCGAATATTTAAAAATAGGAGATGTTTCCAAAATAGCGGAATGTAGTAACCAAGCCCTTAAATTATCAGAAAATATTAAATGGGAAAAAGGTAAAGCCAAGTCCCTGAATCTTATTGGAGTTTCATATGCTTACCAGGGCAATATTCCTCAAGCGATTAATTATATTCTTAAAAGCATAGCTATCAATGAAGCAATTGGGGATACAGAAATTCTTCCTAAATCATATAGTAATCTGGGAAATATTTATCATCAAATTGGCGAAAATTCAAAAGCATTAGAGTTTTTTGATAAAAGCCTGAAATTTTGCGAAAGAACGGGAAATATAAAGGAGATGGCCGCTCCGTGTATTAATATTGGAATTCTTTACACAACTAAAGGAGATTATGAACTGGCCTTAAAATATTTTTTAAAGGCTGAAAAAATTGGAATCCAATTTGGGGATAAAAGAAACCAGGCCTTAGCGTATGTTAATATGGGAAATGTATATGAGAGCAGAGTCGATTTTAACATGGCTCTTGAGTATTTTTATAAAGCATTGAAGATATTACGGGAGCAGGGAGATAAATTTAATGAAGCAATTATTTATACCAATATCGGGTCTAATTATACTAAATTACTTGATTATAATAAAGCACTGGAATATTATTTTAAAGGTTTGGTTGTTCATGAACAGGCAGGAAATAAAAAAGCCATGGCATCATCTTATATTAATGTTGGAAATATATATAAATCTCAAAAAAATTATTCCAAGGCATTATATTATTTTTCTAAAGGAATGCGATTACATGAGCAGATCGAGGATAAGATGGGGATGGCAGAAAGCTATAGCAATATCGGAAGCTTTTATATTTTAATGTCAGGTTTAAATGACAATGCATTGGATTCTGCAAAACACTATCATTATAAATCACTTGAAATATGTAGACAAATAGAAGATAGACATCTTATGCTGTACAACCTCAAGGAATTGGGAACTATCTTAAGAGTGCAAAATAAACCCCTTGAAGCAATCCGTTTTTTTAAGGAATCGCTGACTTTGGCCAAACGAATTGGAGCTGAAAAAGAATTGTCAGAAAACTATAAGAATATGGCAGAGGTATATAATCAGCTGAGTGATTTCAAAGAAGCCTATAATTACTACCAGTTGTATACCAGTATAAAGGACAGTATTTACAGTGATCACAAACAAAAAGAACTGGGTAAGATAGAAGCAGGTTTTGAATATGAGAAAGAACTTTTATTGAGAGAAAAAGATCAGGAAAAAAAAGATGAACTGATGCACGAAAATTTGAAGAGACAGCGGCTTACAACTTGGTCGGTGGCGGGAGGCGGTTCATTGGCATTACTTTTGGCATTGGTTACACTCAGGGGATATCGTAATAAAAAAAGATCGCACCAGCTTTTAAGCGAACAGAAAAATATAATCGAAGAAAAAAATAAAGATATAACCGACAGCATTAACTATGCAAGACGCATACAGCAGGCAGTATTGAGAGAAGAAGAGCATGTAACAAAACATTTGCCGGAACATTTTATTTTTTTTAAACCCAAAGACATTGTAAGCGGCGATTTTTACTGGGGCGCTGAAAAAAATGACTATTGGTACCTGGCGGCTGTTGACTGTACAGGACATGGTGTTCCGGGAGCATTTATGAGCATGCTCGGAATATCTTTTTTAAATCAGATTATCGCTGAAGATACTTTGTATACACCTGCAGAAGTGTTAAATAAATTACGTGAAAGGATATTACAAGAATTACGTCAGACCGGTAAAGAGAATGAAAATAAAGACGGAATGGATATTTCTCTTATTCGTTTAAATATGAAAACCGGAGAGTTGCAGTGGGCCGGAGCAAATAATCCTATTTATATTATTCAGAAAGAGGAATTGATCACGATAAAACCGGATAAACAACCCATCGGTTATTTTTTTAATATGAAACCTTTTACAAATCATGAATTTAAAATGGAAAAAGGAAACCGATTGTATTTATTTACAGATGGATATGCAGATCAGTTCGGAGGTCCTGAAGGGAAAAAATTTAAATATTCAGCACTGAGGAATTTATTAGTATCTATTCAATCGTTTGATATGTCCAAACAAAAAAAATTTTTGCAAGAGGCTTTTGAAAACTGGAAGGGAAAATTTGAACAGGTAGATGATGTGTGTTTGATAGGGGTTACCGTTTAAAGCTAATACTGGGGGATTCCTAATATCAATTTTGGATTGCTCTCCGCTCAATTTTCTTTTTTCAATAATTGAATAAATCCTACTTGATGTTTTTTGACGTCAATAAAATTGCAATATTCCAAAATATAATAATATACACCATCAGAAGCCGGTTTACCGTTTGTCATTATAGTTCCATCCCATCCTTCATTAATTTCATTCCATTGATAAATGAGAACGCCCCATCTATTATAAATTTTGCAATCAAAACATTTTCCTTCTTTAATTGGGAAATAAAAGATGTCATTGCCTCCATCTCCATTTGGTGTAAACACATTTGGAGGTATTATATTTTCACAATTATCCATCGATACTGTTACCCGGGTTTCCGGACTTTTGCAAACGGAATCAGTAGTTATGATATAATAGGTAGTGGTTGTTTTTAAATGTGGCGTATTAAATATCGAGCCGGTGTTTAGTAAGGCTCCCTTATTAGGAAGATCATACCATTGTATTATTCCTGTACCCAACGCGGTTAATTCTGCGCTGTTGCCTGGGCATATGGCAGTATCTTTTACAGTGGGTGCTGATAAATTATTGGAAACAGCATTAACAGTTACGGGTATTCCTGTTGCGGTACATCCGTAATTATCCGTTGTGCTTAGCGTGTAAGTTCCAGATTGGTATACAGTAATTTGAGATTGATTATAATTTCCGGGTTGCCAAATATAATTACTCAGGTTGCTGCCTGCGAAAAGTAATACAGAATCTCCTTCACAAAATGTTAAGGGACCGCTTGCATTTATAGAAACAATACTATCAGACATAGTAATTGTAATGCTTGCACTTGTTTGAATACCACAGGAAGTGATCAAACAGGTATAAGTTCCCGGTACCGAAATTATTTGGTTTGTACTGCTTCCATTAAGTGGGGTCTGCCACTGAATAGTACTTCCGGCATTTGTAATGACCGAAATAAGGACAGAATCTCCGCTACAGAAAAAGTTACTCGGGCTAGCCAACAGCTGAGGTGTGGCGTATTGATTTACCAGAACGGTATTTGAAATTAGTACGCAGCCATCAATATCTGTATTAACACAATAATAAAACCCGGGAATTTTTACAAAAATACCCGGTGTATTTGTTCCAATAGGTCCGGATGGGCCCTGCCATTGAAAGGTTCCGCTACCGCTACAGAGTAACTGAACAGAATCATCAGGGCATATTAAGCCACTTGAGGGATTCATTGTGACTATAGGTTGAGGTTTATAAGTTACCTGAACCGATTTAACAACAGTGGTAGTTAAAGAGCAGCCATTCGGGTTTGTTTTTATTCGGGTTGAATACAGATAATAAGTTCCTTCCTTTTTTACCCATACATTATTGGTAGTATCTCCCCATACATCTTCTCCAAACCAGTAATAATTATTTATGGATGATATTCCGGTTAGCAGCAAAGAGTCTCCGGGACATAAAGGGTTATTTCCAGTGATCGAAAGAGTGATGGTATCTTTGGGAGCAGGAAGCAATTCAACATAAATAGATTTGGTTATTATTACAGTGTCAATGTCGCAATAATTTTTTCTTATAAGTGTGGCTTTTATCTGATAAGTTCCTGAATTTTTAGGAGTAAAATCATTTGCACATGTAGTTTTTGGGGTATAGGTAATAGTATCCGGACTGGCCTCCCATGTTGTTTGTAAAAAAGGCATACACCCTGTAATTCCCATAGGGTTGGAAATAGAATCATAAACAAACATATTAAAAGTTTTCCCTCCGCATATGGTAACAGAATCATTTCCGTCAGGGTCTTCTAAGCAGATCATTTTAGGAATAACAGGGGGCAACAATTTATCAAGTATAATTTCTACAGAATTTGAATTTTCGCAGCCATATTGATTTTTTACTTTAAGATAATAAGTTCCGGATTTTTTAGCCCAAGTTGTATCAACACCATCAAACAAATTCCAACCATGTAGATTAGAGCCAAAATTACCTCCGGTAAGTAAAGCAGAGTCAGGATCACATAGAACAATAGGAATGGTATTAAGAGCATTGGTGTTTATTCCATGATCATCAGAAATAACAGGGCGGGGAGGGAGAGGATTTACTGTAACATAGATGGAATCAGTACTCACAAAACAGCCATCAGCGGAAGTTTGTTTAACGGAGTAATATCCTGAATTAGTTACAGAAATAAATGCTGCAGTTGAGCCTGTTGACCAAAGATATTTAAAATCCGGCCCTATGGGAGCTATACGGACGGTTTTTGAAATCGCGTTTAACTGACCACTTCCACAAAAAATAATGGAGTCGGGGCAGATGCTTCCCATAGTAATTTTATCAATGCAAACCCCTACATAAGGTTTTACACAAGTACCTATAGTCCTTTCGTAATAATCATAGGGTTGTCTCAGCGGATCAAAGTTTTTAGCGATTAGTATATCTGAATTCCCCGCGGAATTAAAATATTGGTAATGGCCGTAATTAATATCACCACAGTGTGAAAGGGTTGTGCTATAAATTGAAGTAGCATTGTAACCGTTAAAATTATTGGAAGCCGCAAACCTGATATCCTCGTAAAAACTACCTGCAATATGAATTTGGCCTGAACCGTCAACAGCAATGCCTGCTCCGTTATCGTCCTGTTTGCTTCCACATTGCCTGCTCCATTGCCAGGCACCATTTGCATTATATTTTGAAACAAAAATATCCCAGAAGCCTATACTGTTAAAAGTTCCTTGTCCATATTGATCCGCATATTCATTTAAACGGCATCTAAAATTCCCTACGATATAGGCGTTACCGGATGTATCTAAAGCAATATTCTTTGAAGTCACTTCAGCCGATGAACCATCCGCTTCAGCCCATAGTAAATCACCGGCGCTGTTGTATTTAGCTACAAAAATTCTGTTGTAATAGGTATTTGTAAGCGTAGTGTTGGGAGGACCGAAAAAAATAACGCTACCTGTAAAATCCCCTGTTAAATAAATATTTGAATTGGCATCAGTAGCAATTCCGTAAGCGATATTCAAAGTTCCTCCCCCGATTTTCCTGAACCATTGTTCCTGGCCGAGGCTATTGTATTTTATAAGAAAAATAGAATTGTATAAATTACTGTTATGGGTAAGATCAAAAGTTATAGTGTCAGTGAACTGGCCTGTTACGTAAATATTTCCGGAGGCATCACAAGCTACATCTAAACCTCTGTCAGTAAGATGGGCTGAACCTTTTTTAGCCCATAAGAAATTTCCATTGGGGTCTAATTTCGAAGTAAAAATATCTATTGAATTATTCATACTGGAAAGAGAAGCGCTTCCAAAAGAGGCTGTTCCTTTATATTCACCAGTAATCACCACATTACCAGAAGGATCTACATTTATTCCATTTCCAATATCAGAATCATTTCCTCCGGCACTTTTTGCCCATTGTAAAATGCCTGAAGCATCGTATTTAGCAATAAAGATATCCTGAACTCCAACTGATATAATAGTTTGAGCTCCAAAATTTGCCGTTCCATAAAAAAAGCCTGTAATATATGTATTGCCATTTGCATCTGCTTTAATGGAAAGCCCTTTGTCAGCGCCGGCACCTCCGGCTTTTACAGCCCATTGAAAAATACCAAGATTATCGACTTTTGTAATAAATACATCAGTAACACCGGAGGAAACAAGCGTGGCAGTTCCAAAAGTGGCTGAGCCTGAAAAATATCCGGTAGTATATGTATTACCTGCCGCATCAATAGCAATGTCAATTCCTTCGTCCGGGGTCAGGCCTCCTGCCCTTTGCATCCAGTAGTTTGTTTGTCCAAAAAAATTACTTTCAAACAGCAGAAAAAAGAAAAATACACAGTAAAAATTAAGATATTTTTTCATTCAAATGGCTTATAAACACAAATGTGAATCAAAAAAGTGTAGTTTGAAAATTAAATTGGATAAATTTCATAGCTGTTTATTTAGCGGCAGAATTTCTTATTTAAGCGGTAAACGATAAAAATTTTTCTTTATCTCATCAGATGCAGGAAGCCGGTATACGTTTTGTCCTTATGAGTCAAGACATAATAATACACTCCGTCAGATGCTTCCTCCCCGCTTTTGGTTCGTCCATCCCATGCGAGATTTTTAATATCCGTAGTAAATAATTGAATACCCCAGCGGTTAAAAATTTGTACTTTATAATTATCTTGTTTACAAACTCCTCCAATAGCAAATTCATCATTTATTCCATCTCCGTTGGGAGTAAATACATTTGGAATAAATAATTCTTCCTCGCAAAAAATATAATATACTTTTATAGAATCATAACCAATGCAGCCATTCGGATCAGTAACTGTAAAATGATATGTTATCAGGTCACCGCTGCCGTCTCCTACAACGGATGGTGTATTGCAGTCGGTACAACTTAATTGGTATGCAGGTGTCCATGAATAAGCAGGTGTTCCGATCAAATTAGTAATGGAGGAATTGATGATAAAAAAATCGCCTTCCGGCAGTGTAACAATAGTTGAATCAATCTCAACATCAATAATAGTTGTTACTAATACCAACCCGGTGAGGTTTGTTGCAGGTAAACGGCACGTACTTCCATTAGAAAGAATATTTCCTAATAATAATTGCGGGTTTGCCCCAGGGAACGGTGTTTCTGCTGTATAAGTATGCTGTACAATAGTGTCGGTTGTAATATATATTGGAGAGCCATCACCAAAATCCCAAATATATTCTGTGGTATTATTGCTATTTGATTTAAAAATAACAGTAAGCGGGTTACAACCTGTTTGCGGAGCAAATGTGAATGAGCCTATCGGGCCCGGAACAACAACTAAATTAGGATATGTTATGGTGTCTTTACATCCTGCAATATTGGTTACAATAAGTGAAACCGTATAAACACCGGGAACAGTGTATGTATGTGTAGGATTTTGAACCGAGGAGCTGGCACCATCACCAAAATCCCAGTTCCATCCATTAATATATAACCCGGTAGAAATATCTGTGAATTTTACATTTCGGAAACCACAACCTTCTGCAATTGTCGTGTCTTTAAAATCTGCTGTAGGATGTTGTACTCTTACCTGGTGCTGAATGGAACTATCACAACCATTTTTATCTGTCACAGTAAGTGTAACAGTATATAAATTATCAGCAGTATATGAATGTGTAGGACTCACACCGCTTCCCGTAGGTGTGCCATCGCCAAAATCCCAGGAATAGATAACACCCGGTCCGGTAGCGCTGGTAGTATTAGCATTGAAAGTTATCACTTCTCCTTTACATGCAAATGTGTCTGCAACAAATGCAGGAAAAGGATAAGTGGCTTCGATGTAATTTATTTTGATGATGGAATCTGCGCATCCGTTTTTATCTGTCACTACCATTTTAACAGAATAGATCCCTCGCGACATATACGTATGGTTTATTGCCGGACTAACTGTAGTTTGTGAAGTAAGATCGCCAAAATCCCATCTCCATTGAACCAGCGTGGAATCTGAAACAGAATTATCGGAAAAAAGTATTGGCAGCGGTTTGCATCCTGTAGTCGTATCGGCAGTAAAATCAGGAATAGCGCCTTGTACAATAATATTATTACTGATACTATCAACACATCCGTTAATATCTGTGATGATAAGTTTCATTGTATATAATCCCGGTAAGGTATACGTATGAACAGGAGGGTTTGCTATGGTTGTATCAGGGCTTCCATCGCCAAACTTCCAAATAGAAATGTTGGCGTCCTGAGAAGTGTTTGTAAAGGTTACAGGTAAAGGATAACATCCGATGGCAGGTATGGTACTGTGCTGTGCTATAGGATCTGCAATAGTAAAAGAAGCCGGTTGTGTGAAAAAACAATTCGTTGTAAAATTATAAGCCGTAAGTGTAACGGTTTTTAATCCTCTTGTTGCATATACATGTGTAGGCGCAAGTGAATCACTTACCAGAGGAGAGCCATCACCAAAATCCCAGACAATGGAATCAGCGCCTATGGACGCATCGGTAAAGTCAACCGAATACGGATCAATACAATTTAGCTGAAAAGTAAAAACAGGTTTAGGTGGTAAAATGGTTACAATATCAGGTTGTACCAGGGTATCCGCACAACCATTATTATATACGATCAAAGTTACGGTATATGTTCCAGTATCTGCATATAAATGGGTTACAGGATTAGTCCCCGGAAGTAACATTGGCATTGTTGATCCGTCACCCCATTGCCAGAATGCAGAATCTGCACCGGTTGAAAGGTTATTGAACATCGACATGACCCCATAACAAACAACAGAATCAACTACATTAAAGTTTGCAACAGGCCGGGTTCCGGTTCTAATATAATTGATTCTTGTAATGGTATCCTTACACCCCGAGGCAGTGGTAACGATTAGTCTTACCGTGTATGCTCC
>JBQTHQ010000095.1:0-2777 GCA_052389695.1 Bacteroidota bacterium
TACTTCAAATACTTTTTCACTCTCATACATTAAATCGTTTTCCTTTAAAGCAATTTCCAGAGCATTGTGATAATTTCTTTCTCTGAATCCGGGGCCTAACTCAGTATGCACTCTATAACAACATCCAATAATTTTTTCTGTTAATGTATCTTTTATAATATCCGCCATAAATAAGCCTTAAATCTGTATAATCATTTTAATCTGTCTTATAATCGGTGCTACCATATTCCTTACGGTATATTTTTATCATGATCAGGAAATAAGAAATAAGAATTGGACCGAAGATCAATCCCGGCAATCCAAACCAATTAAGACCAATGATCACACCAAAAACAGTTATTAAAGGATGAATATCGGCCAGTTTTTTCTGAAGTACAAAACGAAATACATTATCAATATTCGTAATGATTAATGCTCCATAGATCAATATTCCTATTCCCTGCCATTGTTCCCCCATTGATAATTGCACCAATCCGGCGGGGATCCATATCAACGCTGTCCCTACAAAAGGAATAAATGATAAAAATCCGCACATTACTCCCCAGAAAAATGGTTCATTCAAACCGAAAATAACAAAACACAGCATTGCAAATATTCCTTGTATAATAGCTAACAAGGGAGCACCGATGATATTTGAATAAGTCTGGGAAGTTAGTTCATTTGCGAACAATTCGGAATTCTCTTTAGTATAAGGCAAATAACGAGTAATGGTATTTCTAAAATCGTATCCTACATACAACAAATAAAAAAGAATGAAATACATGAT
Organism: Bacteroidota bacterium; assembly: GCA_052389695.1. Classification (GTDB taxonomy): domain Bacteria; phylum Bacteroidota; class Bacteroidia; order 2-12-FULL-35-15; family 2-12-FULL-35-15; genus 2-12-FULL-35-15. Next base: position 767 of record JBQTHQ010000095.1, read on the forward strand.
ACCAATATCTGCGAGGATAGAGAATGTCTGGTTTAGCAGATTAGGAATAATTTGAGTAATGGTTTCCTGGATCTTTAATAAATTTTCCTGGCTCAATATATCAAAACCAATGTATTCTTTCACATAGGCATTCGCATGTTGGATCTGAAGAAGAATAGTGGTGTTATTAGAAAGTATCGTTGTTAGCTTTGATATCAGCATATCCCCCAAAATAAATATAGGGATCATGATAATTAAAAATGAGGATATAAGAACAATGGCAGCTGCTAAGCCTTTTTTTATTTTTTTATTAACATGTAAAAAATTCATTAGCGGAGAGCAAATGATATAAAAGATCACAGCTCCTAAAAATGCGGGAATAAAGTCGGTAAGGGAAAAAAACAGGAACGCACCAAGAATAATAAGGATGCTTAATGCAATTGTTTGTTTTACTTTTTCTGATTCGAAATATGACATGTGTTATTGTTTAAATAAACTATCCACAAATTCATGTTTATTGAATACCTGAAGATCTTCCATCTTCTCTCCCACTCCAATATACTTTACAGGAATTTTAAATGTATCTGAAATTCCGATCACTACTCCACCTTTAGCTGTGCCATCCAGCTTGGTCAGAGCCAATGCATTTACATCCGTTGCAGCGGTAAATTGTTTGCATTGTTCAATTGCATTTTGTCCGGTAGAAGCATCCAGCACCAATAATATTTCATGCGGTGCATCCGGCACCACTTTACGCATCACATTTTTAATTTTTGTTAATTCATTCATTAAATTTATTTTGTTATGCAACCGTCCGGCTGTATCAACAATCACCACATCAGCACCTTTTGAAACAGCAGAAGTAAGTGTATCAAATGCAACCGATGCCGGATCAGCATTCATACCTTGTGATACAAGCGTGGCGCCAGTACGTTCAGTCCATATTTTGATCTGGTCAACTGCGGCAGCACGAAAAGTATCAGCTGCACCAAGCACCACATTTTTTCCTGTCTTATTAAATTGGTGTGAAAGTTTACCAATTGTCGTTGTTTTACCCACACCATTTACTCCCACCACCATGATCACATAAGGCTTTTTACCTGAGGGTAGTTCAAAATCTGCTTTATCTTCTTGTCCGTTTGATACCAATAGATCCGCAATTTCTTCACGTAAAACCTCATTTAGCTTTGATGTTTCAACTGTACGTTGTTGGGCCACACGTTTTTTGATCCGTTCTATAATTCTTAATGATGTATCAACTCCAACATCGGAAGTCAATAATATTTCTTCCAGATTTTCCAGTACTTCATCATCAATAGTGGCCTTACCCATAATGGCATTGCCAAGCTTACTGAAAAAACTCTGTTTGGTAACAAATAACCCTTTGTTTAAACCTTCTTTTTTTTCTTTACTAAAAAAACTGAAAATACTCATAACGTTGAATCCCCTTTGTCCCCCTTAAAGGGGGAGTTATTGTAAATAATAAAAGCTTCCCCTTTTTTTGGAGAAGCCTTTACAATTAGAGCAGCGAAAATTATTTAGACGCTAAAAAATCTTTGATGTGATCGTTATGTACGATCTCTTCTTTAAAAGTGTAAGCACCTGTTTTGGGTGACTTTACCATTTTTATCACTTTTGTAAAGTTGTTTCCTTTACCTGATTTAAGTGTTGCAACTACTTTCTTTGCCATTGTTTTATATGTTAATTGTTATCGGTTATCGGTTATCAGTTCCTATTAACTGTTAACCATTAACTGTTAACGATGTTTATTTAATTTCTTTATGAAGTGTTACTTTTTTCAAGATCGGGTTGTATTTTTTCAACTCTAATCTTTCGGTGGTGTTCTTTTTATTCTTTGTAGTGATGTAACGAGAGGTTCCGGGTTTTCCGCTATCCTTGTGCTCGGTACATTCCATGATCACCTGAATTCTATTGCCTTTCTTTGCCATTGTTTTATTAGTTAATTGTTATCTGTTATCCGTTATTAGAATTAATCTAAACCATTCTGCTATTAACCGATTAACTGATAACT
>JBQTHQ010000096.1:0-44245 GCA_052389695.1 Bacteroidota bacterium
AGTTACATTTTTTTTGCTTCTCTATAAATGTTTTATACCTTTGCAGTCCTTTTTTAGCGGGGTATTGGTATGATTTCACAGTACATGAGGAGCTGAAGTTATTTTAAAATATAGTATTAAAGGGAATAAGCCTATGTAGCTCAGATGGCAAGAGCAGCTGATTTGTAATCAGCTGGTCGGGGGTTCGAATCCCTCCATCGGCTCAATTTTTTACAAATGTGATATTAGCCGGGGAGATAGCCAAGTGGCCAACGGCAACAGACTGTAAATCTGTCCTCTTACGAGTTCGAAGGTTCGAATCCTTCTCTCCCCACTTTGCTTAGCGAAGGAGCAGTTATAGAGAGAAGTATTTGAAAAAAGATATTAGTTCTTTAAATAAGTTGATTAACAAGCGGAAGTAGCTCATTTGGTAGAGCGTCAGCCTTCCAAGCTGAGGGTGGCCGGTTCGAGCCCGGTCTTCCGCTCAAGGAAATGTCATTAGTCATTGGGGGATTGGTAAATAAAACGTTAGCCCAATGACAAATAACCACTGACCAATGACTTAAAAAAAGCTGTTGTAGCTCAGTGGTAGAGCACTTCCTTGGTAAGGAAGAGGTCGGCAGTTCAATCCTGCTCAACAGCTCTGATTTTTGACAAGAAATTTGAACAAGTAAATAAATAATAAAATAATAATCTAACAAATAAATAGCAATGGCTAAAGAAAAATTCGACCGTTCCAAACCACACGTAAATATCGGAACAATTGGTCACGTTGACCACGGTAAAACTACCTTAACCGCAGCAATCACAACCGTATTGGCTGAAAAAGGTTTATCAGAAGTAAGAGATTTCTCTTCTATTGATAATGCTCCTGAAGAAAAAGAACGTGGTATCACGATCAACACTTCTCATGTTGAGTATGCAACTGCCAGCCGTCACTATGCTCACGTTGACTGCCCTGGTCACGCGGATTATGTTAAAAACATGGTTACAGGTGCTGCCCAAATGGATGGTGCTATCCTTGTTGTTGCTGCTACTGATGGCCCAATGCCACAAACTCGTGAGCATATTCTTTTAGCCCGCCAGGTTGGTGTTCCTAAAATTGTAGTGTTCATGAACAAGGTGGATATGGTTGATGATCCTGAATTATTAGAACTTGTTGAAATGGAAATTCGCGAGTTGTTAACGTTCTATCAATTTGATGGTGCTAATACCCCTATCATTCAAGGCTCCGCTTTGGGTGGTTTAAATAAAGATCCAAAGTGGTCTGCTAAGATCATGGAATTAATGGACGCTGTTGACAGCTATATTCCAATTCCAAAACGTGAAGTGGACAAACCTTTCTTAATGCCGGTTGAAGACGTGTTTACAATTACAGGCCGTGGTACTGTTGCTACAGGTAAAATTGAAACAGGTGTTATCAATACAGGTGATGAAATTGAGATCATTGGTATGCAAGAAACAAAATTAAAATCTACTATCACAGGTGTTGAGATGTTTAGAAAAATTCTTGACAGAGGTGAAGCAGGTGATAACGTTGGTTTATTGTTACGTGGTATCGATAAAAAAGATATCCGCAGAGGTATGGTTGTTGTTAAACCGGGAACCATTACTCCTCATACTGAATTCAAAGCTGAGATCTACGTATTGAAAAAAGAAGAAGGTGGACGTCATACTCCATTCCATAACAAATACCGTCCTCAATTCTATTTACGTACAACTGACGTAACCGGAGAAATTGAATTACCAACTGGACGCGACATGGTTATGCCTGGTGATAACGTTACAATTACTGTTAAACTGATCGTTCCGGTTGCAATGGACAAAGGCTTACGTTTCGCTATCCGTGAAGGTGGTAGAACTGTGGGCGCAGGTCAGGTAACTGAGATCATAAAGTAATTAATATATACACATTAAGTACTAACAGTACCCCGCAAGGCGGGGTGCTGTTTTCTACTAATAAAGGTGGTACTCAAAAGCACATTTTGAGAGAGGAAAAACCGAAGACTTGGAATTAAACGAACAGGTGTAGTTCAAGGGTAGAATAGAGGTCTCCAAAACCTTTGATGGGAGTTCGAATCTCTCCACCTGTGCAGATTAAAATGGATATTAAAAGGTTATTTAATAGTTCAGTTAAAAATCGCAAATAACTGATTATCAATTAACTAAAAAATTAAAATATGGGTAGATTCAAAGACTATATTGACGAGACGACGAATGAACTTTTATACAAAGTTAGTTGGCCAACCTGGAGCGAATTACAAAGCAGCGCTATTGTAGTTGCTATTGCTTCTGCGATCATAGCAATGGTTGTTTGGTTTATGGACCTTACTTTCAGTAAGGGAATGGAAGCGATCTACCACTTATTTTAATAAACAAAATAATTTATAACAATGACTGAGCAAACAAAGACTGACACCGTTAAAAAATGGTATGTGGTAAGAGCGATCAGTGGTCAGGAAAAAAAGGTAAAGCAATATATTGAAGTAGAGATCAACCGTTTGAAATTGAGTAATCACGTTTCTCAGATCCTGATTCCTACAGAAAAAATTTATCAGATCCGTAACGGAAAAAAAGTAAGTAAAGAGCGCCCTTTTTATGGAGGATATATTTTAATTGAAGCAGCATTAGTAGGTGAAGTACCTCACGTTATAAAAAACATTACAGGCGTTATTGGCTTTTTAGGTGAAACCAAAGGAGGAGCGCCCGTACCAATGCGTTTGTCAGAAGTAAACCGAATTTTAGGTACTGTTGACGATTTAGCTGAAAACGATGCGCAAATAAACATACCATTCATTGTTGGTGAAACAATTAAAGTAATCAACGGCCCATTCAACGGCTTTACAGGTACTATTGAGAAAGTAAATGAAGAGAAGAAGAAACTCGAAGTAATGGTGAAAATTTTTGGTAGAAAAACTCCTTTAGAGTTGGGATACCTTGAAGTAGAAAAAGAAAACTAATCGTGAAGATTTGGTAATTTGAAGATATACGCTTCCAGTAATTTTCAAATTATCAAATTATCAAATTATCAAATCAGATAAAAATGGCAAAAGAAGTAAGTGCTTTAGTAAAGCTACAAATAAAAGGAGGAGCTGCAAACCCTGCTCCGCCAATTGGTCCGGCATTGGGTGCAAAAGGTGTGAATATTATGGAGTTCTGTAAGCAATTCAATGCAAGAACCCAGGATAAAGCAGGAAAAGTAATTCCTGTAATCATCACTGTTTATAATGATAAATCATTTGAATTTATTCTTAAAAATCCACCGGTTGCAGTATCATTATTAGAAATTACAAAAGTAAAAGCAGGTTCTAAAGAATCAAACCGTATTAAAGCGGGTAATGTTTCCTGGGATCAGATACGTACCGTTGCAGAAGCTAAGATGCCCGATTTAAATTGTTTTACAATTGAATCGGCAATGAGCATGGTTGCAGGTACTGCACGAAGCATGGGATTAACCGTAACAGGACAATCCCCTTTAAAAAAGTAAATTAACCTGATGGAGTCCGAATCCAGTCTGCATAGGCAGGAATTAAGACGTTTGCACATCATAAATAATAAAAAATGACAAAAATTTCAAAAAACAGAAAATTAGCGCTATCCAAATACGATGCTACAAAAGCATACACTGTTGAAGAAGCAGCTAAGATCATTAAAGACATCACCACTACCAAATTTGATTCATCAGTTGACATTAGTATCCGTTTAGGAGTTGATCCTCGCAAAGCCAATCAAATGGTTCGCGGATCTGTTTCACTGCCACACGGTTCAGGTAAAACAATGCGTGTATTGGCACTTTGTACTCCTGATAAAGAAGCGGAAGCAAAAGCTGCAGGTGCTGATTTTGTTGGACTAGATGAGTACATCGAAAAAATTAAAGGCGGATGGACAGATGTAGATGTAATTATCACAATGCCTTCAGTAATGGGTAAAGTAGGAGCTTTAGGACGTGTATTAGGACCTCGCGGTTTAATGCCGAATCCTAAAACAGGTACTGTTACTATGGAAGTTGGGAAAGCGGTTACTGAAGCCAAGGGTGGAAAAATCGATTTTAAAGTAGATAAAGCCGGCATCGTGCAAGCCATTGTTGCTAAAGCATCTTTTGATAGCAATAAAATTGCCGGGAATACAAATGAATTGTTACAAACAATCATGAAATTAAAGCCTTCATCAGCAAAAGGGCAGTATGTTAAAAGTATATTCCTGAGCTCTACCATGAGCCCAAGTGTTGAAATTGACAGCAAATTCCTGGGGCAATAAATTATATAAATTAGTTGGGAATATGAAAACAAAATTTTATTCAAAAGTTGCATTTTTATCGATTTTATTTATTACTGGTGCTATAATATATAGTAGTTGCAATAAAGAAGAATTGTCACAATTACCGGTTGATAAATCTGAACAAATAGATACAGAGAACCTACAACGGACTAAAGAAGGGTGTCTACAAATTATTAAAAACAGAAGTGATTATTTTCTTGCAAATTATAAATTCGGCAATATTCACTTTTCTTATGAGGCTAAGGCTATTAATAATTTCATTATCATGTCTTCTTTTGAAGTAAATGGTATGGGTAAAACTGGAAAATTTAAGACAAAGTATACTCTAAATACAAAAAAAATTTCATATAAACTTTTAGTGCATAAAGATATTATTTCTGAAGCTGCGAAGAAGATACACACAATTAAACAACTTGAAGCTGATGAAATAGTTAAATTATATGAAATTTTTGCTAAATTAATTTTGGAAGATCCTGCCGTTGATTATAAGTCTGAATTAGTTCAATCCTTATTCTTTCATAATGGGGTATTAAATACTATGAGAAGAAGTTTAAAAGAAAATGTTGACTGTGGTTGTACTCCCCATCCAGGATATTTTGTTAATAAAACCCCGTTTTGGTGTCAAGAAGACTTTTTTATTAATCCTCAATCCTTCATTGATAAAATTAATACTAGTAATTATACGTTAAAGGACGAAGAAATGAAAGCTTATGAATACTTGCAAAGAAATTTTAGTCAACCTTTGATTTCTGTCGACAAACTCTTTAATATTCTTGAACCGAAAGATGACTATTTAGAAAGAATTGAGAACGTTTACGACTTATCGACCGGGAAAAATAATCCTTCTGCAAAAAAAAGAGGTTGTAAGAAAGGTAGCGATCTTGGCTGCTGTGGTAATTATGCTGGTTGCTGCTGGTATGAAAGCTTGGCTTGTCTTTGGCATGACATAATTTGTATTAGTTGTGATAAATGGCATTGCGGGCCAGGATGTGAAACTTAAAAACCACCTCCTCCACCTCCGGATCGTGATTTAAAAGATTAAGAATGAAAAATTTAAAATCAATAACTTTTTTATTATCCTTTTGCTTGAATATATACTATTTGAGCAGTTGGATATATGTTTTCAATAATTATGGTTCGCATATAGAAAGAGTTGAAAAATTTAGTTCTTTTTTTCCTGGAGGATTGTTATCTACTATTTTTGCTATGGTATTAACAATAATCTCAATAATAATACTATCAGAACAGAGCGTCACGAATAAGAGTAAGAGTCTGTCTATATTAATAATTGTTATTCAATGTCTGTTTTTATTAACTTATATTTGGCAGTTTTTATAAAAAATATTTACATAAGATTCCGAAAGGACTAAAAACATTATCTGAACTGGCTTCCACTGGGCAGATATAAACCTCACCCTTGCGGTGAAATAAACAATAGAAATGAAAAAAGAAGACAAATCACTAGTAATCGACTCGTTAGTTGAGCAATTGGCCAACAACAGTCATTTCTATTTAACCGATGTAGCTTCTTTGACTGCGGAAAAAACCTCACAGTTAAGAAGATTATGTTTTAACAAAAACATCAAAATGCTTGTCGTAAAAAATTCATTGCTTAAAAAAGCGATGGAACGTAGCACAAGTAAAGATTATCAACCTTTGTTAGGCTCTTTAAAAGGCTCAACAGCAATTATGTTCTCAGAAGTAGGAAATGAGCCTGCAAAGCTTATTAAAGAATTCCGTAAAAAGAATGATAAACCTGTTTTGAAAGCAGCATTTGTTGAAGAATCGGCTTATATCGGAGATGGTCAATTAGATGTATTAGCAAGTATGAAATCCAAGAACGAAGTTATCGGGGATATCATATTCTTGCTTCAGTCTCCTGCGAAAAATGTTATTTCTGGCCTCAAAGCCAGTGGTGGCAAATTAGCCGGAATTGTTAAAACCCTTTCGGATAGAAAAGAATAAAAATTAAATAAAAAATAAATTAGTAATCAATAATCAAAAACAATAAATAAAATGGCAGATTTAAAATCCTTCGCTGAGCAATTAGTAAATTTAACTGTAAAAGAAGTTAATGAATTAGCTCAAATTTTAAAAGATGAGTACGGTATCGAACCAGCAGCAGCTGCAGTAGCAGTAGCAGGTGGTGGTGCAGCAGCAGGTGGTGCAGCAGCAGCAGAAAAAACTGCTTTTGATGTGATCCTTGCAGATGCAGGTGCAGCAAAATTAGGTGTTGTTAAAATCGTAAAAGACATAACAGGACTTGGATTAAAAGAAGCTAAAGATCTAGTGGACGGAGCTCCAAAACCAATTAAAGAAGGCGTTTCTAAAGCTGATGCTGAAGGAATTAAAAAACAATTAGAAGAAGCAGGAGCAAAGGTTGAGATTAAATAAGCGACCAACTAACCTGCCTGCCGGCAGGCAGGTACACAATTCATAAGGTATAGAACTCTATTTCAGTCCCGATAATATTGGGACGAACTGAGGTCTATGCCCTTTGTAGTTTGTTTTGTTATCATCTTATTAACCCAGCTTGTTAAGCACTAAAAATGCAAACAGGTTTAAATCTTAAGCACCTTGGCTCAAACTAAAAAACCGCAGAGAATAAGTTTCGCATCTATCAAAAGTCAAATTGATTATCCTGATTTTTTAGATATACAACTTAAATCGTTCCAGGACTTTTTTCAGTTGGAAACAACTTCAGAAAATCGTCAAAACGAAGGACTTTACAAAGTTTTCGCAGAAAACTTTCCGATTTCCGATGCACGAAACAACTTCGTGTTAGAATTCCTTGATTATTTTATCGATCCTCCCCGCTACTCTCTTGAAGAGTGTATTGAGCGTGGATTAACATACAGCGTTCCGCTTAAAGCGAAAGTGCGCTTGTATTGTACTGACCCTGAACACGAAGACTTTGAAACAATCGTGCAGGATGTTTACTTAGGTACTATTCCTTACATGACTCCAAAAGGTACGTTTGTTATCAATGGAGCTGAACGTGTTATTGTATCTCAGTTACACCGTTCACCGGGCGTATTCTTCGGTCAAAGCCGCCATGCAAATGGTACTAAACTTTATTCAGCAAGAGTTATTCCTTTCAGAGGATCCTGGATCGAGTTTGCTACCGATATCAACAGCGTGATGTATGCTTACATCGACCGTAAGAAAAAATTACCGGTAACAACCTTATTAAGAGCTATCGGATTTGAAAGCGATAAACAAATTCTCGAAATATTTGGCCTTGCTGACGAGGTAAAAGTTAGTAAAGCTGCACTAAAAAACGTTATCGGACGTAAGTTAGCGGCACGTGTTTTAAAAACATGGATCGAAGACTTTGTGGATGAAGATACCGGAGAAGTTGTATCCATTGAGCGTAACGAAGTGATCATTGACCGCGAAACTATTTTAGAAGCTGGTCATATTGATCTGATCGTTGATGCGAATGTAAAATCGGTTATCCTTCACAAACAAGATGTGAATGCTGCTGATTACGCGATCATCTATAATACCTTACAAAAAGATACATCCAACTCTGAAAAAGAAGCGGTTGAGCATATCTATCGTCAATTGCGTAACGCAGAGCCACCAGATGAAGAAACTGCGCGTGGTATCATTGATAAATTATTTTTCTCTGATAAACGTTACGATCTGGGAGAAGTTGGGCGTTACAGGATCAACAAAAAACTGAACCTGAATACCCCTTCTGATGTAAAAACATTGACAAAAGAAGATATTATCTGCATCATTAAATATTTGATCGAACTGATCAATTCAAAAGCAGATGTGGATGATATTGACCACTTAAGTAACAGACGTGTTCGTACAGTTGGTGAACAATTGTATGCACAGTTTGGGGTTGGTTTGGCGCGTATGGCCCGTACTATTCGCGAACGTATGAACGTTCGTGATAATGAGGTCTTCACTCCTACCGACCTGATCAATGCAAAAACATTGTCATCGGTGATCAACTCATTCTTCGGAACGAATCAGCTATCACAATTCATGGATCAAACCAATCCGCTTGCGGAGATCACGCACAAGCGTCGTCTTTCTGCACTCGGGCCAGGAGGTTTATCCCGTGAGCGTGCAGGTTTTGAGGTACGTGATGTTCACTATACTCACTACGGACGCTTATGTACAATTGAAACACCTGAAGGACCAAACATCGGTTTGATCTCTTCATTGTGCGTATTTGCTAAGATCAATAAATTAGGATTTATTGAAACACCATACATGACCGTAACAAAAGGTAAAGTGGATGTGGAGAAACCTGTAATTTATTTGAGCGCTGAAGAAGAAGATGCAAAAACAATTGCACAAGCAAATACACCGGTTGATGGAAAAGGTAAATTCCTTGAAACAAAAGTTAAAGCTCGGTATGAAGGAGATTTCCCGGTAGTTGAGCCTGAAAAATTAAGCTTAATGGACGTTGCTCCAAATCAAATCGCATCTATTGCAGCATCATTGATTCCTTTCCTGGAGCATGATGATGCCAACCGTGCCTTGATGGGATCTAACATGCAGCGCCAGGCAGTACCATTGTTACGTCCTGAAGCTCCAATTGTTGGAACAGGTCTTGAGCCATTGGTAGCACGTGATTCACGTGTATTGATCAATGCTGAAGGTGATGGAGTTGTGGAGTATGTTGATGCGAATGAGATCGTGATCAAATATAACCGTAGCGAAAATGAGCGTTTGATCAGCTTTGATGAGGATGTAAAACGTTACCAGTTAACGAAGTTCCGCAAAACTAATCAAAGTACTTGTATCAACTTGAAACCTATCGTTAAAAAAGGCGAGAAAGTTACCAGAGGACAAGTATTATGCGAAGGTTATGCAACTCAAAATGGTGAACTGGCACTTGGACGTAATATGAAAGTAGCGTTCATGCCTTGGAAAGGTTATAACTTTGAAGATGCGATCGTAATTTCTGAGCGCGTTGCCCGTGAAGATATCTTTACATCAGTACACATTGATGAATATTCATTGGAAGTACGTGATACCAAACGTGGTTTAGAAGAGCTAACTGCTGATATACCAAACGTTTCTGAAGAGGCTACAAAAGATCTTGATGAAAATGGTTTGATACGCGTTGGTGCTGAAGTAAAAGAAGGCGATATTCTTATCGGAAAAATTACACCAAAAGGTGAAACCGATCCATCACCGGAAGAAAAACTTTTGCGTGCCATCTTTGGTGACAAAGCTGGTGATGTAAAAGATGCTTCTTTAAAAGCGCCTCCATCATTACGTGGTGTTGTGATCGATAAAAAATTGTTCTCGAGGATCATTAAAGATAAAAAGATAAAAGCGGAAGAAAAGCCGATCCTGGATAGAATTGATAAAGAATATAATACTGAAGCTGCTGCTTTAAAAGCGAAATTGGTTGACAAATTAACTTCATTGGTGAGTGGTAAAACATCTCAGGGTGTAGTTAACTTTCTGAAAGAAGAAGTGATCTCTAAAGGCACTAAATTCACTCAAAAAGCGCTTGAAAAAGTTGATTACTCTGCGGTAAATCCAAATAAATGGACTACCGACAAAGATCTGAATGATAAGATCAAACGTGTGCTTCATAACTACAGCATTAAATACAATGACTTAGTTGGAGCTTATAAACGCAAAAAATTTGCGGTTACCGTTGGAGATGAGCTACCTGCAGGTATCGTTCAATTAGCAAAAATTTATATTGCTAAAAAACGTAAATTAAAAGTAGGTGATAAAATGGCGGGACGCCACGGTAACAAAGGTATTGTTGCTCGTATCGTTCGTGATGAGGACATGCCATTCTTAGAAGACGGAACACCGGTTGACATTGTGCTTAACCCATTGGGGGTACCTTCTCGTATGAACTTAGGTCAGATATATGAAACCGTTCTTGGGTGGGCCGGACAAAAATTAGGTGAAAAATTCTTCACTCCTATTTTCGACGGGGCAACAACAGATCAGTTAAATGAATGGACTGACAAAGCAGGTTTACCTCGCTTTGGCCGTACGTATTTAACAGATGGCGGAACAGGTGAAAAATTTGACCAGCCTGCAACCGTAGGTGTGATCTACATGCTGAAACTTGGACACATGGTGGATGATAAAATGCACTCTCGTTCTATCGGGCCTTACTCACTTATTACTCAACAACCATTGGGCGGTAAAGCTCAATTCGGTGGTCAGCGTTTTGGTGAGATGGAGGTTTGGGCATTGGAAGCATTTGGAGCTGCCAATATCCTTCAGGAGATCCTTACGATCAAATCGGATGATGTGGTTGGACGTGCAAAAGCTTATGAAGCTATTGTTAAAGGTGAAAATATGCCAACTCCTGGTATCCCTGAATCATTCAATGTATTGTTGCATGAGTTACGCGGATTAGGATTGAATATTTCACTTGACTAAAAAATTTCAAATTTCAGATCCAGATTTCAAATTGAAGTCTGGACTGAAACTGAAGTTTGCAATTAATTTTTGAACCCTTTAAAACTAATATAAAATGGCTTTTAAAAGAGATAATAAGTTAAAAAGTAATTTCTCGAAAATTACCATCAGCCTTGCATCACCGGAAGCAATTCTGGAACGTTCAAGCGGTGAAGTAGTAAAGCCCGAAACCATCAATTACAGAACCTACAAACCTGAAATGGGTGGTTTGTTCTGCGAAAGGATTTTTGGTCCGGTAAAAGACTGGGAATGTGCTTGTGGTAAATATAAACGTATCCGTTACAAAGGGATTGTTTGCGACCGTTGCGGTGTTGAAGTAACTGAAAAGAAAGTTCGCAGAGAGCGCATGGGACACATCAATCTGGTTGTGCCTGTTGCTCATATCTGGTATTTCAAATCATTACCAAATAAAATCGGTTATTTATTAGGCTTACCAACTAAAAAATTGGACATGATCATTTATTACGAACGTTATGTAGTAGTAAATGCGGGTGTTAAAGCTGCTGATGGAGTAAATTATCTTGATTTTTTATCAGAAGAAGAATATTTAAATATTTTGGAAACCCTTCCAAAAGACAATCAATATTTAGATGATACTGATCCGAATAAATTCATTGCAAAGATGGGTGCTGAAGCATTGGTAGCACTTTTAAGCCGTGTTGACTTAGACACTCTATCATTCGACTTACGTCACAAAGCAAATACAGAAACATCTCAGCAACGTAAAAACGAAGCCCTAAAACGCTTACAGGTTGTTGAAAGTTTCCGTCATGCAAATCAAAATGTGGTGAATCGTCCTGAGTGGATGATCGTGAAAATTGTTCCGGTTATTCCACCGGAATTACGTCCCTTGGTGCCATTGGATGGCGGCCGTTTTGCTACATCTGATTTAAATGACCTTTACAGACGTGTGATTATCCGTAATAACCGTTTGAAGCGATTGATCGAGATCAAAGCTCCCGAAGTAATTTTACGTAACGAAAAGCGTATGTTACAGGAATCTGTTGACTCTTTGTTCGATAACTCACGTAAATCCAATGCTGTTAAAACTGAATCGAATCGTGCATTAAAATCACTTTCTGATTCATTAAAAGGTAAACAAGGCCGTTTCCGTCAGAATTTACTTGGAAAACGTGTAGATTATTCAGCACGTTCGGTAATTGTTGTAGGACCTGAATTGAAATTACATGAGTGCGGATTGCCAAAAGATATGGCAGCAGAGCTTTTCAAGCCATTCATCATTCGTAAGATGATTGAGCGCGGTATTGTAAAAACTGTAAAATCTGCAAAGAAAATAGTTGACAAAAAAGAACCTATTGTTTGGGATATCTTAGAGAATATTTTAAAAGGACATCCTGTTCTTTTAAATCGTGCTCCGACACTCCACAGACTAGGTATCCAAGCTTTCCAACCAAAATTAATTGAAGGAAAAGCGATCCAATTGCATCCATTGACCTGTACTGCATTTAACGCGGATTTTGACGGGGATCAAATGGCGGTTCACGTTCCATTAGGACATGCTGCTATTCTGGAGGCACAATTGTTAATGCTTGCTTCTCATAACATCTTGAATCCTGCAAATGGTGCACCGGTTGCGGTCCCATCACAAGACATGGTGCTTGGTTTGTATTATATGACCAAAGGGAAGAAAACGACCAAAGATGAAAAAGTAAAAGGCGAAGGCTTAACTTTTTATTCTCCGGAAGAAACCATTATTGCTTACAACGAAAAACGAGTGGAATTACATGCTTTCGTAAAAGTTCGTCTGCAAGTAAAGGAAAATGGTAAATTAATAAACAAATTAATTGAAACTACTGTTGGCCGTATCTTGTTCAATCAAGTGGTACCAAAAGAAGTAGGATATATCAATGAATTATTAACCAAAAAATCGTTGCGTGATATTATCGGTAATATCGTAAAAGAAACCGGTATGGCGAAGACAGCTAAATTCCTTGATGAGATCAAAGGATTAGGTTATATGAGCGCATTCCGCGGAGGTTTATCATTTAATTTAGGTGATGTAATTGTGCCGGATGATAAAGTGAAAATGATAGCAGAAGCGAACAAGCAAGTGGATGAGGTTGTTGCTAACTATAACATGGGATTCATTACCAACAATGAGCGTTACAACCAGGTAATCGATATCTGGACACATACTAACTCCCGCATCACTGCGAAAGTGTTAAATACATTAACCAGCGATCGCCAGGGATTCAATCCTGTTTACATGATGTTGGATTCAGGGGCTCGTGGATCAAAAGAACAGATCCGTCAGTTAGGTGGTATGCGTGGTTTGATGGCTAAACCTCAAAAAGGTGCCGGTGGTGGAGAGATCATTGAGAACCCGATCCTTTCTAACTTTAAAGAAGGTTTATCGATCCTTGAGTATTTTATTTCAACTCACGGTGCTCGTAAAGGTCTTGCAGATACTGCGTTAAAAACAGCGGATGCGGGTTACTTAACACGTAGGCTTGTTGACGTTGCACAAGATGTGATCATTACTGTTGAGGATTGCGGAACATTACGCGGGTTGATTGCTACACCATTGAAGAAAAATGATGAAATAGTTGAATCATTATATGACCGTATATTAGGTAGAACAACTGTACACAATGTATACCACCCTTTAACAGGTGATCTGATCATTAGTGCAGGTGAAGAAGTAACTGAAGATTATGCAAAAACAATTGCAGATTCTCCAATTGAGTCCGTTGAAATTCGTTCGGTGTTGACCTGCGAAAGCAAAAGCGGTGTTTGTGGAAAATGCTACGGACGTAACCTGGCTACAGGCCGCATGGTTCAAAGAGGTGAAGCTGTAGGTGTTATTGCTGCACAATCAATTGGTGAGCCGGGTACGCAGTTAACATTACGTACATTCCACGTAGGTGGTACTGCATCTAATACTGCTGCTTCTTCTAAATTAGAAGCGAAGTATGATGGTATCATTGAAATTGATGAGTTAAAGACCGTTAAACGTAAAAACCCTGATGGCAAAACTGCAGATGTTGTAATTGGCCGTTCAGCTGAGATGCGCGTTATTGATGCGAATACAAAAATTGTTTTAACTACAGGTAATATTCCTTACGGTGCTCAAATATATGTGAAGAATTTAGCGAAAGTTAAAAAAGGAGATATGATCTGTGATTGGGATCCATATAACGCAGTTATTGTGTCCGAATTTGCAGGTAAGATCGAATTTGAAAACGTGGAAGAAGGTATCACATACCGTGAAGAATCTGACGAGCAAACAGGCTTTAAAGAAAAAGTAATTGTTGAAACACGCGATAAGAGCAAGAACCCATCGATCAAAATCGTGGTAAATAAAGAGATATTGCGTACTTACAATATTCCTGTTGGCGCTCACATCATTGTGAACGATTCATCAAAAATTGAAGCCGGACAGATCCTTGTTAAGATCCCACGTTCTTCAGGTAAAACAGGTGATATCACAGGTGGTTTACCACGTGTTACCGAGTTGTTTGAAGCACGTAACCCAAGTAACCCTGCTGTTGTTTCTGAAATTGACGGTGTGGTATCATTTGGTAAGATCAAACGTGGTAACCGCGAGGTACATGTTGAGTCAAGAACAGGTGAAAAGAAAACGTACCTGGTACAGCTTTCAAAACATACACTGGTTCAGGAGAACGACTTTATCAAGGCGGGTGAACCATTGTCGGACGGAGCTATTACACCAAGCGATATTCTTGCTATCAAAGGTCCAACGGCTGTACAAGAGTATTTGGTAAATGAGGTACAAGAGGTATACCGTTTACAAGGTGTGAAGATCAATGATAAACATTTTGAGGTGATCGTTCGCCAGATGATGCGTAAAGTGGATATCAGCGAAGCCGGTGATACTATTTTCCTTGAAAAACAATTGGTGAATAAATCATCATTCATGGAAGAGAATGACAATCTATATGCAAAAGTAGTTGTTCTTGACCCGGGTGATTCAACCTTATACAAAGCTGGACAGATCATCAGCGCGCGTAAATTGAGAGATGAAAATTCCTCATTGAAACGCAGAGATATGAAGTTGATTGAAGCGCGTGAAGCTGTTCCTGCAACATCCAGCCAGGTGTTACAAGGTATCACACGTGCATCTTTACAAACCAATAGCTTCATGAGTGCCGCATCGTTCCAGGAAACAACAAAAGTACTGAACGAAGCTGCTGTAAGCGGTAAGATCGATCATTTGTTAGGATTAAAAGAAAACGTAATTGTTGGACATTTGATCCCTGCAGGTACCGGATTGAGAGCTTACGACAAAATGATCGTTGGTTCACAAGAAGAGTACGATCGCTTAATGGCTTCGAAAAAAGAAGCTATGGAAGAAGAAGCATAGATCTACCAATTACCAATCTGTACGAATGTACAAATCTGGTTGTTAGAAAAGCTAAATAATAAAAAGAGGGATAACAGAAATGTTGTCCCTCTTTTTTTATTGTAAACTCCAGCGGTTAGAAACCGCTATTATTTAACCCATCAGTATAATGTACTCATTAATATAGGATCTGATCCGATCAATTCGATCATCTTCTTTGAAGAATCAGATTCATCATAAAATAATATTAATAGTCTCTTAAAGGCACACTTTTTATCGCATATAATTCCTGATTCCAAATCCGAATAATTATGACTCCCTTAATAACCATTTCAACATTCTCATCGTAATCACATTCGCATGAATGCTGCTTGTCACTGGGACTCATACATGAAGCCAGAAGAATGAAGGATAATAGTATACTTAAACGGAGAGTCATTTTTTATATTGATGACAACTATTGGTATAGCGCAACTAATGTACAAAAACTTCAATAAAGAAATAAATAAGGCAAGTTCGCTTTTATAGATTGAAAGGAAAATTTTTACTTCTTCACCAAGTCCGACAATTCCATTTCAAGGGCGGCACTAATGTTTCGTAAGTAAAAAGGAACTGCTAAAACGGTTGGGGTAACTCCCCTCTCCCCTAAGAGAGGAGCCGGGGGTGAGGTAATCCTGCATCTTATTTCCTTTCCTTTTCTTTTGCCTTGATGCAGGGCAAATGTGCAGTGCACATTTGAGCCAGGCTGTGTGATGAAGCAAAAACTCAAGGCCAGATACCACTCACACACAGGCTACCCGGCATCGCGATCTGGCCGGGCCTACGCACGGTTTCATAATTATACTTTCAATTGCGACCAAGCGGAGGCCTCATTGACTCTGGTTTTTCAGGCGAGATTAATTACGTTAAACAGAAAGGGAAGCTCCGATTTTAAGAGGAGATCGCCCTTTCTGTAGTAATTAATGAGTTCTGAAAAATTCTGACGAAGGAAGAAAAGAGTCAATAAAGCCTTGACCTTTTTGGTTCTTTTTGGGTCAAGCCAAAAAGAACAAAGAGAAAGCTTCTTTCCTCTTCTTTTGTCTTGATAAAGCAAATCATCTATTGTTATTAAACAAGTTTTATCGTAAATTTGTATTTACTTCACATTAAATATTTACATAATGAGCACTGCTGAACTGAAATCAACCCTGCACCGATTAATTGACAGAACTGATGATAGCACCATTTTAAGTTCCATGTATGCCTTTTATTCCAAACTTATTGGAAAAACTACTATCACCCTAACTGCTGCTGAAAAGAAAGCTGTTGACCAGGCTTTAAAATCCATCCAAAATGGAAACTCCTCCAGTCATGAGGAAGTAATGGCTGAAATGAAACAAAAGTATCCGGGATTGATTAAATAATCAGTATGGGTAAAAGGATCATTTGGTCTGATGAAGCTAAAGCAGATTATTCTTCCAATATTGATTATCTCCTTAAAGAGTGGACTACTGCTGATGCTCAGGAATTTGTAGACAACGTTGCTGATATTATTTAGTGTACTGGATCAAATGCCTGACATGTTTCCTATGAGTAATTATCAAAAGGTTAGAAAAGGTGTTGTGTGAAAGCAAATCAGTATTTTATATAAAGTACATGCCACAGAAATTCATATTTTAAGATTCTGGGATAACCGTCAAAATCCTAAAAAACTAAAACTATAATTATTGCAAGGGTGATTATTTATAGAGGCAACAAAATGTTGCCTCTTTTTTTATCCACAAAGACGCATTTTCTTGTATAACTATGCAAAAAATTTATAAATTTGACCCGTTATTTTAAAAAATAAATAATCAATACAACATGAAAAAGAACATCCTAAAATTGTCATTTGTAATAGGTGCAATTGCGCTGGTAAGCTGTGGTGGAAACGACCATGCTGATAATGCAAATACTGCGATGCAAGATTCTATTCCGGCTACTGACACTAACAGTGCGCAACAAACTGTTTTTTACAATATGCCCTCTCCCCTTGAAACATTCACCATACTTAAACTTTCGGGCGCTACGTTTGATAAATCATTGCTGAATCCGGTTGATAAAATTTCCAAGTATACTTCAAATGCATCAAAAGCTATTAATCTTGGGATTTATTCTACTGACTTATCCATGAGCTTTATGTACAAACAAAACCAGGAAATCAATCTTTATCTTAAAAATGTAAGCGACCTGACTACTTCGCTTCAAATTGATGGAAGTTACGGACAAGCTGTATTTAAACGTATGCAAGCCAATGAAAATAATCTTGATTCATTGATGCAAATCGTATCAGAGGCAAGTGTGAACACTGATCTTTATCTGAAAGAAAACCAAAGAACAAGCGCAGTTGTATTAATTGCTGCCGGAGCATGGATAGAGTCATTACACATTATTGCCAACATTGCCAATAAAACTCAAAAAGAAGACATGATCGCATTGGTAGCCGACCAAAGGGTTGCTGTAACGCCTCTTGTAAAAATGCTGGAACAACATCAATCAGATGCTGATATTGCCTCAGTAACTACTGATATAAAAGAACTTGCATCTATTTTTGAATCACTGCAACCTACTGAAGTAGCGGCTGCCTCAGTAACAGCAGAAAAAAATATTACCCGTGTTGGCAACAACAAAAATTATTCTTTATCAAAAGAACAGTTGAAATCAATACTTGAAAAAACAGAAGCAATACGAAATAAATTTATCAATTAAAATCCTGTGCACTTATGATATCAATAAAATTAATACGTACTTCAATTGCTTTGTTAGTCATAACATTTGCAATTAATACAACCGGTGTAGCGCAATGCAAAACATTGATTAAAGAGGGTATAAAAAAGCTGGCGCCATACACGCATAACGGACAAGTGAATAACATGACCGAGTCGGCTGCGCAGTCTCTTGAGGTTAACCTGAGCTTCTATAAAGGGCTAAATTACAAATTGCAAATTTGCGCTGAAGTAGCCGTAGGACCCGTACAATTTAAAGTTCTGGATGAAGAAAAAACTGAAATATATAATAGTTCTGAAACAAAAGCTGATAATTGGGAGTTTGTATTAAACTCTTCTCAACAATTAACGGTTATCATCTCGTTTACATCGAAGGATCCGGCTGGTTGCATTGCAGTTTTAGTCGGAATAAAATCAAATACAGCCAATCCTATTAGAAACTTGTAGTTCGGATAATTATCCCATAAAAAGATCCTGCTTTTAATTCCAGAGCAGGGTCTTTTTTATTTTTCCTTTTACTTGACCAACATTTTCTGTTTCTGGAAAGCAAAATCCAAGATACGATCAATAAAGTCATACGGTTTATAACCATTGATAGCGCTTTGATGAAAAATACAGGTAGCCGGCGTCATTCCGGGTAAGGAATTAACCTCAATAAATATGACCTCTACCCTATTCACATCATATATCCTAACGAAAGCATCAATACGGGTATACCCATTGATCTTTAATAATTTAGCAGCAGCGCCCAATATCTGTTTTACCTTTTCGGATATTTGTTGGCGCTCACTGGGAAATTTAGAATAACGTGCGGGTGTGATATTTTGCCCTTGTCCGGCCAAGAATTTTTCTTCCAGTGATAAAACTTCCCCTTCACTTAATGCCTCCGATGCTTCAAACACTTCATATATTACATTACATTGCGCATCATATTTGGTAAGCATCCCACCTGTAATTTCCAGAAAATGTTTTGCATCTTTTTTAGAAATTAATTCTTCTACCAATATGACCGGTTTTTGTGGAAATTCTTCTTTATCTTTTATGTACAACAATTCAGCCGCTGCTGCATCCAGGTTTTCTTTCTTACGAAAAATAAGCTTTGCGAATGCTTCAAATTCTTCCGCTGTTTTTATTTTTCGAACCGCAGAAGAACATCCATCATCCACAGGTTTTGCGATGAATGGATAATGTATTGTTTCTTTTAGCTTGTTCAGTACTTCATTTTTATTCTTATTCCAATCCTCTTCAGTAACTAATAAATGTTCGGCAATCAAAAATCCATTTTGTCGCAATAACTCATTGGTACGATACTTATCAATAGTAATTTGTGAACTTTCTACTCCAGATCCATTATAAGGTAAGCCAACACTTTCTAATTGTGCCTGTACAGCGCCGTCTTCACCCGGGCGGCCATGCAATGCAATGAATACACAATCCACTATTTTTGAAAGATCATCATAGGTTAGGCGTTTCGGTTTGGCCAAATTATCTGCACTTGAGTATTTTGTTGTAATGGCTATACATTCATCAATGATTTGTTGCACTAATCCATGTATTTTGTAATTATTGATCTTTTCTTTGATGTCATCTGCATTGTCTTTCAATAAAATATTGATCGGGATCTGATACATTATATGCTCATTTGCACTGCCTGTAAGAAAAACAGGTATAGGTTCATATTTTGTAGATGATGCTAATTTTTCATAAATATTACGTCCGCTTTCAACGGAAATATGGCGCTCAGATGAGTAACCACCTAATATTACCGCTACTTTTATTTTTTTTGTAGTTGTAGTTTTATCTTTTTTTATAGCTGCGTCAAGTGTTTTCAATAAACCATCAAAAGTTCCGCTATTTTTACTTGCAATGATCCGTTGTGCTAACGATGTACGAATAATATATGTTAGAAATTGTGAAGGGTTCAAACCGATTTCGGCAGCTTGATGAAAAAAGAAGGATGATGGCATCATTCCTGAGGTGGTATTCGGATCATTCAGGAATATTTTCCCATCAGTTGAGAGAAAACCATCAATACGGGCATATACATCAAAGTTCAATGCAGTAAATAATCGCTCGCATTCTTTGCGAATGGCTTCAATTTGTTCATTGGGTAAGTCGATAGGGGTAATTTTTCGGGATAGGCCCGGCAAATATTTCGAACGATAGTCAAATAATTCTTTTCCTTTCCGGATCTCCGTTGGAGGCAATGCAATAGGATTACCTTGTTCATCTTGTGCAACAATGCAGGAAAATTCCTTCCCTTCAATAAATCCTTCAACAAGTACTTTACTTTCTCCATCTAGTGCTTCTAAAACAAAACCATTATCGTCTTTCAAATGCTGATTTAAATAATCCAATAGATCGGCAGGATGATAAAATACCATATCATTTATTTGTATTGGCATTCCAATACCTTCGCGGATATCAGCAAGAACACGAATAAAATCTATTCTTTCATCAGAATTTAATTTTTTCCACTCAGTTGCATCTACCCATTTAGTAAACAGGGCTTTTTCAACAGCCTGCATAAACTGGAAATGATCTTTTTCATGAAGAATAGTAATGCCAATGGATGAGCCCTGGCTGGCCGGTTTTATCACCAGGGGAAAACCTATTTCTTTTTTTGCCCTTTCAAATGTTTCTTTGCAATGTCCTTTGATATAAGATTCCCTTTCAATTGTAAAAAACTTCGGGCTATTAAAACCCGCATTTACCATTAAGCGTTTTTGTACGCTTTTATCAATTCCAATTGCTGAGGGCAATATTCCTGAACCGGAATATGGAATTTCAAGATACTCAAACAAACCTTGTATTTTCCCATCTTCTCCAAAAGGACCATGCAAACATAAAAAGGCAAAATCAAAATATTTTTTTAATTCATCCGCCTGCACCTTCTTACCTATCTTATTAATAAGTTCGAGTTTTTGTTCAGCGGATAATTTACCGATCTGCTCTGCATACACCTGAAAATCGCCTTCCTTGTTGGGGATAAATTCAGCTGGCGGATAAAAGTCACGAATACTTCCTTTGTAAACGAATTCCCAGTCCAGCAAAATAAAATTCCCGAAACTGTCAACAAATAGCGGAACAGCTTCAAATAGAGATTTATTAAGATTATCATAAACAGTTCTTCCTCCTGCAAATGAAATTTCCCGTTCTTTTGAAAAACCTCCGAAAACAATTCCTATTTTAATTTTCATTTAATCCTAAAATATTTACCACGAGTTCAATATTTGATAGCTTATAGGATACCCGCAATTACTTTACAAAAATATGATTAAGGATGGGCTATTTCAATGAAGCTTGCTTAAGTATTCAACAAGTTTATTAACCGAACCTCACCCCTGCCCTCTCCTTAAGGAGAGGGAGTTGTTAACCGTTTATAATATCAGAAAGAGTTCAAATATTTAATCAGTTTAGTTACTGCGATTGCGCGATGACTGATCTTGTTTTTTTCGGAGAGCTCCATTTCTGCAAAAGATCTTCCTTGTGCGGTATCAGGTACAAAAATGGGATCATAACCAAATCCTTTATCGCCTCTTTTTTCAGCTAATATCATACCATTTACAACGCCTTCAAAGCGGTTTTCCTTGCCTCCCATTACTAATGAAATAACTGTTTTAAAGCGGGCTTTGCGATTAGATACGCCATGCATTTCGGCAAGTATTTTATTCATATTATCTTCCGCGTTCTTATTTTTCCCTGCGTAACGAGCGGAAAGCACTCCCGGCCGATCATTTAAGGCTTCTATTTCCAAGCCTGTATCATCAGCAAAACAGTTTAAATGATACTTTTCATATACATAAAATGCTTTTTGAGAAGCATTTTCTTCAATCGTTGGTTGAATTTCAGGAATTTCTTCGGTGCAGTTGATGTCTTTCAAACCTAATAATTGAATCTCATGAGGAAGAAGTTGTTGAATTTCAATTACTTTATTTTTGTTTGCAGTAGCGAATACCAACTTCATTTCACAAGACTTAATTCTTTAAAAATGTTTTAATAATGGTTTGATTCTCATACTCAATTTTGCAAGCATACAATCCTGAAGTTAATTCAAGAGTATTAATGGTAACTAACTGCAAACCTTTACTCAGATAACCCGAATAAGCATTTTTAACAATATCTCCATTTACATTGTATATCGTAATCGTTAGATCTTTTTCTACTGGAATAATAAATGGTATTGTTAGCAAGTCTGACGATAAAGGATTGGGATACAGGTCCAAAACCTTAAATTCACTTTCATCCAATGCTTCGCATAATTTATTGTTTTCAGACACTTCATCATCAACACCATTAGGTTTCAAAACAGATACACATACATAATCTTTTTCACTTCCAAGATATGCGGATGAACTTAAGTTATAATTAATAATATTAGCCGCCTTAAGTAAACCAGTCCAATTTTCTTTTACTACAGCTCCGTCCTTCACATTTATATAGAATTCCATGCTTGTAACATCGGTATTGCCTGTATTTACAATTGTAGCTGTGAGATTTAAAAAATTATTTTGCAATGAAGTTGCAATATCCGTTATCGCAACATCTATATAATCTTCAAGCACATTTATCGTTTTAGTAACACTTGTTTCACAACCAAAATTATTTCTTCCAATTAATGAAACTGAATAATTACCCGGGCTTAGAAAAGTATGTGAAGGATTAACCATCGTGGTCTGACTTTGACCGCCAAAATCCCATTTATACGTTAATGATCCTGAGCTTGTATTTGTAAAATTTACTATCATGGGAGCTGTGCCTGAGGCTGGTGTAAAAGTAAAATTTACAATTGGCTGTGATCGTACCACAATTGTTTGACTAATCGAATCCTTACATCCCTGTGACGTAGTTACAGTAAGTTTAACATTTTTATTGCCGGCAGTAGTAAATATATGTTTTGCATTCTTGATCATGGAAGTGTCCCCGCTACCAAAATCCCATAACCAGTTTGTAATAGTTCCTCCCGACATAACGGATAAATCTGTAAAATCAACTACCGTATTTTCACAGGCAATGCCTGTAGAAAAATAAGCATACGGAACAGGATAAACTTGTATTGCTTTAATAGCGGTATCCTTACAACCATTTGATGCTGTAATTATGTGGGTAACTGTATAATTTACATTGGAATAAAAAATATGCGTTGGATTTAAAAAAGTTGAAGTTCCATTGTCGCCAAAGTTCCATGTTGTAGTTTGAATAGTAGTCAAAGGAGGAAGTGTTGAATTATCTGTAAATTGAACGGATGAATTTTTGCACGCTGATGAATAATTAAAATCGGCAACAGGGGGTGGATTTATGGTAATATTCTGGTTAAGGGTATCCGCACATCCATAATTGTTTTGTGCAATTAATTGTACCGTATAAGTTGCAGAATTGGCATACACATGAACAGGATTTTGCAGGGAGGAAATATTATTAAGCCCACTGGCAGGATCACCAAAATTCCAGGTCCACTGAGTCATAGGATATCCGAAAGTAGTTGCTTGCCCAAAAAACTGTGTTACAGCATCTTCACATCGATTGCTATTTGTAAAATTAATTTGTGGATACGGATAGATCCTGATAATTTTAGATAGTATAGCACTACACCCAGCATTAGTAGTTACAATCAATTTTACTGTATATGATCCGGTGTCAGCATATATATGTATAGGATCTTGCAGGGTTGATGTATCATTCACTCCACTGGATGGTTCATCAAAATTCCATAACCAATTGGTGATCGTATTGCCTCCCGGAGGCATGGACAGATCTGTGAATGTTGTTGCATTACCAAAACAGGTTGTTGTATTTGAAAAATTTGCCGTAGGAGCATTACCTGCTATTGTTACATTTATTGTATCTGTTTTACTGCATAAATTGGCATTGGTTACGGTTAGCCAATATGGCCCTGTTGTTGTTACTATTAATGAATCATTTGTACTGTTATCATTCCACAGATAACCGGTGGCCTGTGGTGCGCCGGATTTTAGATAAATTGAATTACCCGAGCAAAGTGATGTATCATTTCCTAAGGAAGCAATCGAGGAAAAATTATCTATTGTTATCGCAACGGTATCAGTTGTCATTGAACAACCTGATAAATTGGTTATTGTTGCATAGTATTGACCTGACTGGGTTATATTAAAAACAGAATCTGTTGAACTATCCTGCCAAATAAAAGTATAAAGGTTATTATTCAAACCTGTATTCCATACCAGGGAACCTCCCGGACAAATTGAAGTATCATTTAATTGAAATGGCAATGGATCGCTTAAATTTACATTAATCGTATCGCTTGAATATAATCCAAAAACATCCTGAACCTTCACGTAGTAGGAACCAGGAGATGTTACAACTAATGAATCTATGGCAGAAGCGCCTCCGCCCATCCATGAATAGTTATTGTAATAACTTTGTTTTGCTTTAATTGTAACTGGAAATGCCGAAGAGCAAATAATTTTATCTGCGCCCAGATTTATTGGAGGAGCGTATTTATAACGCAAATATTGCTCTACCGTATCAACTTGCAAAGCGCTCAGCGCTTGATTATAAATAATTAATTCTGCCAGGTCACCTTGAAATATTCTGGCACTATATCTATCATTACTGAAGTTATCCGCTCTTACATTACCTGTTGTTACCAAACTTACCATAGAAAAAGTTGGAGGCAAAAGAGTTGTTGTTCCATTCACCTGGCTTGAATTAAGCTTAGTGATCCCTGAGGTAATAAGCGGGCTGGCAAGTGAACTGCTCCATATTTCTTTACCTGCACCTCTAAGAAATTCATAGGTTGTACTATTACTACTCAAAAGAGATCTATAATTAGCTGTTGCTGAACTGTCCTCCTTTACCACCCAGAATACAGTCCGAATATCTGTGATCTGATTAAACTGAATATAATCATCTACTCCATCAAATCTTATTGATTTATGCCCGTTTAAACCAGAGGATACTAGCAATGGCCGTTCACCCAAAGTAAGCTGATCGGCGTGATTGCCCATTCCTGATAAATCGTATACGGTATCTACAAAACCTCCGCTTAAACGAGTGCTATCACCGGTGAACCATATGCTTAATCCCGAAATGTCGATGGGTGAAAATGTTTGAGAAATTAGCGGTGTGCTAACAAACAATAAACTACTTAAAAAACCAATAAAAAACTTACGAAATGAGATTGGATTTTTCATTACCGCTATTCGAATAAAAACACTAATTTTGAAGTAAATATAGCGAAAACTAAGTGGAATACGAAATTAAACCCAATAATAAAACAAACCTTGGAATACAAGAATTATGGCAATACCGAGAGCTCTTTTATTTTTTTACCTGGCGCGATATTAAAGTAAAATACAAGCAAACTATTTTAGGTTTTACCTGGGCTATATTGCAACCTTTTTTTATGATGATTATTTTCTCTTTATTTTTTGGTAGTGCCCTTGGTGTTCCTTCTGAAAATATACCTTATCCCGTTTTTGTTTTTTCAGGCCTTTTACTCTGGAATGTATTTTCAACAGGCATTACTTCAGCAGGCAACAGTATGGTTACAAACGCAGGTATCATCAAAAAGATTTATTTCCCGAGGCTTATCATTCCCTTCTCCTCCATTCTGGTTTCATTGTTTGATTTTTTAATGGCTGCAATTATATTTATTGGAATTCTTTTGCATTATCATGACCAGGTAAATATGCATTTCTTAAAAATGTTAATGTTTATTCCACTAAGCATAATTATTACCTGCATTTCCACTTTTGGTTTAGGTACTCTATTAGCTGCATTAAACATTAAGTACCGGGATATCAAATACGTTATCCCATTTTTGGTTCAAGCTTTATTGTTTTTAACACCGGTTATTTACCCTGTTTCTGTTTTAAAACACGAACTATTAAAATACATTGTTGCCTTGAATCCAATGTATGCTCCAATTACTTTATTTCGATCAGGCTTTGTTGATACCCCCATTGTATTGAATTTATTTTTGATCAGTCTTTGCTCCGCAATGTTCTTTTTTATTCTCGGGTTGTACTATTTTCGAAAAACAGAAGCTTATTTTGCCGACTTAGCTTAGTAAATTGATCTTATTAAGTATTAAAGTATTATTGAAGTATTTATTAAAATTGGATATAACTAAAAGCATAAATTGAAACCAATCCTTGAAATACAAAATATATCCAAAAAATTTCGAATCCAACACGAAAAACAAGACTATTTGAGTTTGCGAGATTCATTGTCTTCCATGTTTAAGAAAAATGAATCAACTACAGAAGATTTTTATGCCCTAAGGGATGTATCTTTTAATGTTTCCAAAGGAGAAAGTATTGGTATTATAGGAAAGAATGGGGCTGGAAAATCTACTTTATTAAAAATATTATCTAAAATAACCCCTCCCAGTAGCGGAAAAATTATTTCCCGCGGCAGAATTGCAAGTTTGTTAGAAGTTGGAACAGGTTTTCATGCTGAATTATCGGGAAGAGAAAACATATTTTTGAATGGCTCTATCCTTGGAATGAAAAAATTTGAAATTCAAAAGAATTTTGACGCCATAGTTGACTTTTCAGGAGTTGAAAAATTTCTTGATACTCCATTAAAACATTACAGTAGCGGCATGCAATTGCGGTTAGCATTTGCAGTTGCGGCATTTCTTGAAAATGAAATCTTAATAATTGATGAAGTGCTTGCTGTAGGCGACAGCGAATTTCAAAAAAAGTGTATGAAAAAAATGAGTGATGTTAGCAATAGCGGACGAACGATCCTATTTGTAAGCCATAATATGTCTGCTGTTACATCATTATGCACAAAATGCATTTATTTGAGCAACAGCAAAATTCGATCAATTGGAGAAACTAATCAAATAGTGAATCAATATTTATCGCAAGAAAACAATTCCAATACTACCATTGCCTGGGAAGAAGGGAAAAAGCCCGGGGATGATATTGCTATTTTACATTCAGCACGACTTATTGACGAGAGTTTAAATACAATTGATTTTACCGAATTACATAAAAAAACAGGTATTGAACTTACATATGAGGTATTGCGCGATGGTTTTATGCCAATACCTAATATACATGTATTTACTGCGATGCAGGAGCATGCTTTTTTTAGTTCAGAAAACAATGATGAAAAACTTTCTAAAAAAGGAATTCATAAAACAATAATGTGGATACCTGAAAATTTATTGAATGATACGATTTATAGTATTACTCTATCATTAACATCTATGAAACCTTTCCTCAAAGTTCATAGTTATGTACCTGATGCCTTATTTTTGAATGCTATAGAAGATATTAATAAAAGAGGGAATGATTATAACCAGAAAATCCCCGGGATTTTAAGACCTAAACTTACTTGGGAAACAATATAAAAATCATAAAATGAAAGTTGTAATATTAGCAGGAGGCTTAGGAACCAGGATCTCTGAAGAAACAGATATTCGTCCAAAACCCATGATTGAAATTGGCGGAAAACCGATTTTATGGCATATTATGAAAATATATGAATCTCATGGATTTAATGATTTTATAATATGTCTTGGATATAAAGGATATGTAATTAAAGAATATTTCATGAATTACTTTATGCATAATTCTGATGTAACAATTGATTTGGAGAATAATAGTGTGAAAGTTCTTCAAACAAATTCCGAATCCTTTAAAGTAACGCTTGTTGACACCGGACTTAATACTAAAACCGCAGGCCGGTTAAAACGGATACAACACCATATAAACAATGAAAGGTTTATGCTTACTTATGGAGATGGAGTAGCAAATATTGATTTAAAGGAATTATTAAAATTCCATATCGAAAAAAAACGCGCTGTAACTGTAACCTCTATTCAACCGGGTGGAAAATTCGGGTCTTTAGATATTAATGAATCTAGTACCGTATCCAAATTCATTGAAAAGCCAAAAGGCGATGGACATTGGATAAATGGTGGATTTTTTGTACTTGAGCCTGAAGTTTTTAATTATTTAAAAGAGGATTCAGACAATGTCATGTGGGAGGACGAACCATTAGAAAAACTTGCTATAGATGGGCAACTGGCAGCATTCAAACACAACGGTTTTTGGAAATGTATGGACGCTGTAAGAGACAGAATTGAGTTGGAGGAATTGTGGAAAGGCGGGAAAGCTAAATGGAAAATATGGCAATGATGCAACAACTATTCAGCGGCATCTATAATGGAAAAAATGTTTTAATTACCGGCCATACCGGATTTAAAGGGTCCTGGCTTTCTTTATGGTTGAAACAAATGGGTGCAAATGTAACTGGTTATTCACTTGACAACGTCTCCACTCCTTCTCATTTTCAACTATTGGATCTTAATATAAAAACCATTTATGGCGATAACTTAGATAAACAAAAATTAGAAACTGTTTTTCATGAATCAAAACCCGAAATTATATTCCATTTAGCAGCTCAATCCCTGGTCAGAGATTCATACCGCAATCCTTTTCAAACATATGAAACTAATGTTATTGGCACTTTGAATGTTTTTGAAGCAGCCCGAAAATGCAATAGCGTAAAAGCTATGGTAAATGTTACAACTGATAAAGTATATGAAAATCTCGGGCATGAAATTGCATTTAAGGAACAAAATAAGCTGGGTGGATATGATATGTATAGTTCCTCCAAAGCTTGCTCTGAAATACTAACTTCATCCTACCGCGATTCATTTTTAAAAGACAATTCTATATTGCTTTCAAGTGCAAGAGCAGGAAACGTGATCGGAGGAGGCGATTGGGCTAAAGAAAGATTGATCCCTGATTTAATAAGAGGAATTGAACAACGGCAGCAAACTGAAATTAGGTACCCTCAATCTATTCGCCCATGGGAACATGTATTAGAACCGCTTTCCGGTTATTTATTATTAGGACAAAAATTATTAGAAGGTAAAAAAGAGTTTGCAGAAGCATGGAACTTTGGACCTGAACCACAGGATACTTTGCAAGTTGGGCAAGTTATTCAAATGATGCAAAAGCAATGGGATAAAATAAGTTTCAAAGTAAATGAAGAGGAGGCAAAAAATTTTCATGAAGCAGGTATTTTAAAATTGGATTGTACAAAAGCTCATTGTAAATTAAACTGGAAGGCTGTTTGGAATATAAATACAACGATTACCAGCACAGCAAATTGGTATAGAAATTATTATGAAAACAAAAAAATAAATTCATTGAATGATTTGGTATCATATATTGAGGATGCAAAAACAAAATCACTAACCTGGACAAGTTAAAATGGATTTTATTGAAACAAACTTAAAGGGTGCATACCTTATCGAACTTTCATTACACAAAGATGAACGAGGAGGTTTTGCACGTACTTTTTGTAAAAATGAATTTAAAAAAATAGGCCATACTAAAGAGTTTGTTCAGTTTAATCATTCTTTAAACAATAAAAAAGGCACATTAAGAGGCATGCATTACCAGGAAATTCCTCACTCAGAAATTAAACTGATACGTTGTATAAAAGGAGCTATATACGATGTTATTATTGATATCAGGCAATCATCCCCTACCTTTTTACAATGGTTTGGAGTAGAATTATCAGCTACAAACATGAAGATGGTATATGTTCCTGAAGGGTTTGCTCATGGTTTTCAAACAATGGAAAATAACTCCGAACTATTATATCATCACACGAATTTTTATACTCCTTCTTCTGAAAAAGGAATTCGATTTGATGATGAAATGATTAATATTAAATGGCCGGGTGATTTAAACTGCATTTCGGAAAAGGATAAAAATTACCCATTATTATCAATTAATTTTAAAGGAATTAATATATGAAATGCCGTTTTTGTGAACATGAGTTGAATAATATTTTTATCGATTTAGGGAATTCTCCTCCTTCAAATTCGTATTTGACCTCATTGCAATTAAATGAGCCAGAAAGTTATTTCCCCTTAAAGATTTTCGTTTGCGAAAAATGTTTTTTAGTGCAAGTTGATGAATATAAAAAAGCAACTGAGATTTTTGACAATCAATATGCCTATTTTTCTTCAGTTTCAACTAGTTGGTTAGCTCATTCAAAAAGCTATACCGAAAAAATGATGAAAGAGTTCGGAATAAATACAAAATCGTTTGTGATTGAAATTGCATCAAACGATGGATATTTGTTGCAGTATTTTAAAGAAAAAGGAATAAAAGTACTTGGTATTGAACCAACCGCTTCTACTGCTAAGATTGCAATTGAAAAAAAAATTGATACGTTGCAGGAATTCTTCGGAATAAACATTGCAAAAAGATTAGCCAAAGAAAGTAAAAAAGCCGACTTACTACTTGGCAACAATGTACTTGCACATGTTCCTGATATTAATGATTTTGTAAAAGGGTTGCAAATTGCACTAAACCCCGAAGGAATTATAACCATGGAATTTCCTCACCTGCTGCAGTTGATTGAAAATAACCAGTTTGATACAATTTACCATGAACACTTTTCCTATTTATCATTCTCAACTGTAAAAACTATTTTTGAAAAACATGATCTCCAATTGTTTCATGTCGAAGAACTGTCAACACATGGAGGATCTTTAAGGATTTTTGCAAAACATAAATCTGGAAAAATGAATTCCATAAAGGAAACTGTTGCTTCGATGCTTTTGAAAGAAAAAAAATTCGGAATAAATAATCTTACATTGTATAAGGGTTTTGATAAAAAAGTTGCCAACGTAAAATTAGATTTCCTTGAGTTTTTAATTAATTCAAAAAAAAATGGAAAGAAAATGGTTGCATATGGCGCTGCTGCCAAAGGAAATACCATGTTGAATTTCTGTGGTATTAAAAATGATTTTATTGACTTTGTAGTTGACGCGGCACCAAGTAAACAAGGGAAATATTTACCTGGAAGCCATATTCCAATTGTTGAAGAAGCAAAAATCAAAGAAACAAAACCGGATTATATTATTATTTTCCCTTGGAATATTAAAACTGAAATAGAAACACAATTGGCATATGTTAGGAACTGGGGCGGACAATTTGTAACTGCAATTCCACATTTAGTAATCTTTTAATATTAATTATTTTGAAAATTTTAATTACGGGCGCTTCCGGTTTTGTTGGAGGATATGTATTAACAGAATTGTTAAAACATCCGAATATTTCAATTGTTATAGCATCGAAGAATTTAAAAAAGAATACATATTCAGATGAAAGAATAGAAGAAAAAGAATTCGATTTAAATTTTGTTGACAAGTATGGAAATTTAATGACCTATTTTAATAAGCCCGACATGCTCATTCACCTTGCATGGGAAGGACTTCCAAATTACAATCAGCCAATACATGAAGAACAATTAATCCATCATTCACAATTCATTAAAAATCTTGTTCACAATAAAATACAAAAAGTAGTTGTTACAGGAACTTGCTTAGAATATGGACTAAAAGAAGGATGCCTTACGGAAACGATGATTGCTAAGCCTATTATTCCTTATGCAATTTCAAAAGCAAAACTATATGAGAATATCAGTGCTTTACAAAAAGAATATAATTTTAAATTTAATTGGATTCGATTATTTTATATGATGGGCAAGCGAAAAAATTCAAAATCCATCCTTTCTCAACTGGAAAACGCAATTGAACAGGATCATAAAGTGTTTAATATGTCCAAAGGTGACCAGCAAAGAGATTATCTTCCTGTAGAAAAAATCGCTGAATATATTGTAAAGATTACTTTGCAAAAAAATATTGAAGGAATTGTAAATTGTTGTTCCGGAAAACCAATTACTATACTAAAATTAGTTCAGGATTATTTAATTACACGCAATGCTACAATAAAGCTAAATCTAGGATATTATCCTTATCCTGATTATGAACCGTTTATATTTTTCGGTGATGTTCAAAAATTAAATTTAGCGTTGTCAAATTAAGTATATTAAATTGCATGGAAGACCAATTAAAAGCTATATCACAAGGACATACTATAATTTTTAAACAAAAATCTGTCCCTGTTTTTCAAAATAAAGTTTTCGTCACAGAAAATGAAGCAATGAAAGCTGTTGTGGGTGAAGTTGAACTTGCCAGGTCAAATCAAACAGGTTTTATTTTCAATAAAAGGTTTGATAACAATTTGATGAATTATGATGCAAATTATCATAATGAACAATCAAATTCATTAATTTTCAAAGAGCATTTACAAAATGTTTTTGAACTTATAAAAAAGCGCGATCTTAAAAATAAAAAGGTAATTGAAATAGGATGTGGGAAAGCCCATTTTTTTAATATTTTAGAAGAAAATAAAATAAATTGTGTTGGATTTGACCCCGCGTACGAAGGAAATAACCCTTCTATTGTAAAAGATTATTTTAGTAATAAATATGAAATTAATGGCGATTTGATTTTATTGAGGCATACGTTGGAACATATTGAAAACCCGCACACATTTATTGGGGAAATTGCCAAGGCAAATAATTATAAAGGACATATCTTTATTGAAGTTCCAACATTTGATTGGATATATAAAAAACAAGCCTTTTGGGATATTTTTTATGAACACTGTAATTACTTTACTGAAAAAACACTGAGTTCTATGTTCAATAAAGCGGAAACAGGAAGCTTATTTGGTGAACAATACATCTATTGTTACGCAGCGCTGAAAGATTTAAAACCAACAATTGAAAAACAACATTTTAAAGCTGTTGAAAACATTTCATTTGAATCAAGCATTTTGAAATGGACAGAATTTCTTAATAAAAAAAGAAATATTGCGATATGGGGGGCAGGAGCAAAAGGATCAACTTTTTTAAATTTATTGGATTCAAAAAAAGAAAAAGTAAAGTTTGTAATAGATATTAATCCTGAAAAACAAAACAAGTTTGTTGCGTATACTGGCCATCCAATATACTCGCCAAAAGTACTTGAAAATAATAACATTGAAAATATTGTGGTAATGAATGAAAACTATATTTTTGAAATTAAACAATTAATAAATAATCCCACTATTAATCTATATAGTTTATAATATGGAACCAATTGAACAATTTAGAAAAGAAGTAGCTAAGAATATTGAGCAACAAGGTTCTAATAAAGAGTTGAAAAAAGCAAGCTCCGAATTTATGAAAGAATCCATAAATTCAAAATACTCCTATAACTTTTCCTGGCTGGGCAGGCCAATTATTCAATATCCACAGGATATTATGGCTATTCAGGAATTAATTTACCAGATTCAACCCGACCTTATAATTGAAACAGGTATTGCTCATGGGGGTTCGTTAATATTGCATGCTTCAATCTGTGAATTAATAGGAAAAGGTGAGGTTCTTGGTATTGATATTGATATTAGAGAACACAACAAAAGAGAAATTGAAAAACACCGTATGGCCAAAAGGATCAAAATGATTCAGGGGTCATCAATAGATGCAAACATTATTGATCAGGTAAAAAAAATAGTTAAAGGTAAAGAAAAGGTGATGGTTATTTTGGACTCCAATCATACTCATTCACATGTTTTAAATGAATTAAAGCTCTATGCACCATTCGTTTCTAAAGATAGTTATCTTTTAGTTTTTGATACCATTGTTGAGGATCTCCCTTCCGATTTTTATTCTGACCGTCCATGGAGTGTTGGAGATAACCCCAAAACAGCTGTTTTTGAATTCTTGAAAAATTCTGATAATTTTATAATAGATAAATCAGTCGAAAACAAGGTACTCATTACAGTTGCACCTGATGGTTTTTTAAAAAGAATAAAATAATATGAATTCTTTAGTAAGTGTAGGCATTCCAACATATAATCGGCCCGAAGGATTAAAGCGTTCACTCGAACAAATTTCAGCACAAACATATACTAACTTAGAAATCATTGTTTCAGACAATTGTTCTAACAATAAAGAAGTAAAAGAAATAGTGGAAGAGTTTGTAAGGAAAGATCCACGCGTAAAGTATTATAGGCAAACCTCAAATATTGGGCTGACACTTAATTTTAAATTCGTTCTACAAAAAGCCACTGGTGAATATTTTATGTGGGCATCCGATGATGATGAATGGCATCCTACCTTTATAGAAACATGTTTAAATAATATTGGTAATGCAGGTTCAGCAATGCAGCATAATTTTAAAACTTACTTAAGAGAAACTAACCAAACGATCGTTTATGACGGGCCAATTTTGTCAACCAAAAAATCAACATTTGAAAATATTATTCATTTTCATCAAAATACTCAACCCTCATTAATTTATGGATTATATAGAAGACAAACGATCATACCATTTCTCACCGACAAAAATATGGACATTATAGATGTTTTTATATTGTATCGTCATATTTTACATTATGGAATCAATACTTTTCCTCAACAATTATATACTGCAGGTATCAATGGTTCGGATTATGAATTTAAACCTATAAACCCATCTAAAAATAGACTTTTTAGCTACAAACCACTTTTATATAGAACTACTTTGGAAATCTTTAAATGTAAAGATTTATCATTAACTCAAAAATTAATAGTATCAAAAATTTTCTTTTTAAAGATTTTAGGAAATTTTACCACTTACGAAAAAAAATATAGGCCCGGCCAGGTAAAAATTGTACATTTTGTACACAAATCACTAATTTATTTAAATAATTTTTTATGTAAAATAACCGGCTCAACAAATTATTACATTAATAAGATGGATAAGTTGTAAATTGTTTATTTTGAATACATAACAACATATATTAAAACATGATAATAGAAAAATTAAAAAAAACACCACTTTATGATGTTTGGAAATTTTTTAATAAAGAAAGATATGATAATCTGTTAATAAGTAAATGGATCGCGGATGGCAAACCACTACCCCCGCCACATTTAGTTAAATTTTTTGCAATAAAAGAATTTCAAAAAAAATCAGGACATAAAACCCTCATTGAAACAGGAACATTTACAGGGAACATGATTGAAAGCTGTAAGTCAGTTTTTAAAACAGTTATTTCCATTGAACTTAGCCATGACTTGTACAATAAGGCATGTGAACGCTTTAAAGAAGATAAAAATGTTAAATTATACCAGGGAGACAGCGCTATCAAATTGCCCGAAATATTAAAAGCAGTTACTGAACCTTGTATTTTTTGGTTGGATGGACATTTTTCTTCGGGAATTACAGCAATGGGTGAAAAATATACTCCCATCAATGAAGAAATGAATAGTATTTTTACGCATCCCATTAAAAATCACATTATTTTAATTGATGATGCCCGTTTATTTATAGGTGAAGATGATTATCCAAAAATGGAAAATTTTAAGAAATATGTGAATGAAACTGTTCCCACTTTCCATTTTGAAGTAAAGGACGATATTATTAGAATTTATCAATAATAAATAACAAATAAAATTAAATTGCTTAAACATTCTATAATAAATATTTTAAAATTTTGGGGACTCTATAATTTTACAATCAATAGATTGGATCGTAGAATTAACAATAAGAAGTTTCAACTGAATTTTCAAAAATTTTCTGCTCTGGAGAAAAATACAACAAAAAGATTTAAACTCTCTGCCGATGATTTTTTTCCTTGTTATTGGGATGCTTCATCCACAACAACTTTTGACAGGCATTATGTTTTTCATACGGCATGGGCGGCAAGAGTTGTTCAAAAAATTGCTCCAAAACTACATACCGATATTTCCTCTTCTTTGTTTTTCAGTACAATCGTTTCTGCATTTGTTCCTATAAATTTTTATGATTACCGCCCTGCAAAAATCAATATACCTGGCTTTAATTCATTTGCTGGTGATCTAATGCAGTTACCTTTCGAAGATAAATCGATCAAATCATTATCCTGCCTACATACAATTGAACATATAGGGTTGGGTCGTTATGGCGATCCGCTTGATTACGATGGGGATTTAAAAGCAATAAAAGAATTAATAAGAGTTTTAGCTGATGGTGGGGATTTAATTATTGTTGTCCCTATCGGGAAACCCCGAATTCAATATAATGCACATAGAATATACTCCTACGAACAAATAATGAATTATTTTAAAGAGTTAACACTTTATGAATTTTCTTTGCTTCCTGATGATGAAAATGAAATTAGCTGGACAACAAATGCTTCCTGCTTAGTAGCTGATCAACAAAAATATGGTTGTGGTTGTTTTTGGTTTAAAAGACCCAAATAATCAGGTTCATTTATGAAACTCTCGGTAATAACCCGAATAATACTAACGTAAAAATTAATTAATGCTTGCCTTTCATTCTCATTGCCAACTTGGAAACCAAATGTTTATTTATGCATGCTCACGTTCTATTGCTAAAAAGCGAAATTTAACTTATTGCTTGAGCAATATTGATAATTTAAAATACTTTAAATTATCAATCTCGGATTATCTCTTTAACTCCTTGAAGTATAGGTGGTTTCAATTTCAAAATTTTATTCGAAAATATAAATTCGAACATCTTCAAGATAATAGAAAGGATTACTTTACCAACATGCAATCCGAAACTGCGAAAAATGTATGGTACTATGGGTACTTTCAAGGCGAACGGTATTTTTTTGAAGATTATAATGAAATAAAAAAAGTATTTTCTATAAAAATACTTTATCAAAAAAAATTTGATGCGGTTATTCAATCATTTCCAAAAGATAAAAAGATACTTGTGGTTCATGTTCGACTGAGAGATTATAAAACTTTTGGACCTGATTATCTTAATGGCCCTGATATGACGCTTCCTTTTTCATATTACCACCAATTGCTACAATCTTTTAACCTAGAAAAATATCATACAGTTTTCACATCAGATGATATTGTTAGTGTAAAAAAGGAATTTAATAAAATACAAAACGCTTATTTTTCCGAAAATGATGCAATTACTGATTTTCAACTTTTAAAAAGTGCTGATATTGCCATAATATCTAATAGCACATTTGCATGGTGGGCAGCATGGCTAAATGAAAAGACAGACAAACAAATATATGTACCTGAATATTTTTTAGGGTTCAAAGTCGGAAAAGAATATCCGGTTAATATAATTCCAGCGGCTTGGAATAAAGTAAAAGTAAAATAATGCGTCAACCATTTTTTTCTATAGTTTTACCTTCCTATAATCGCGCCCATATATTGCGTGAAACCATTGCCAGTGTTTTAAATCAATCTTTTACTAACTGGGAATTATTGATTGTTGATGATGGCTCAAAAGATAACACCAAGGAAATAGTTACTGGGTTAAAAGATGACCGTATTAGATATATTTATCAAACCAATCAAGAAAGAAGTGTCGCGAGGAATAATGGTATAAAAAATGTTTTAGGGCAGTATATTTGCTTTCTTGATAGTGATGATTTATATAAAAGTAATCACTTAGAGAACTTGTATAATGAAATTAAACAATTAGATTTTTCGGAAGCGCTTTTTTTTGTTAATCATACAACATTAATTGATAAAAATCAAGCTTCAACAACAACATTGAAGTATGATAAAACATCTGATTATTTTATAAAAAATTCAATAATTCCTGTTAGGGTTTGTATTCATAGATCAATTTTCAAATTTTTTCAATTTGATCCCAGAATTGTTATTGTTGAGGACGCGGTTTTATGGACACAAATTGCTCTAAAATATCCCATCTATCACATCGAAAAAGAAACGGTTATTTATCGTTGGCATGATGAAAACTCCGTGAACATTAAAAACAATTGCTTTTTACCTCGATTAAATGGCTTAAAAATTCTTTTTGAGTCGAAACAAATAAAAGGTAAAATTTCTACAAAAAAACGGAATGAAGCTATTAGCAATTGCTATTATGGCATTGCAAGGCATTATGAATATAAAAAAAGATTCTTTTTAATGTTAAAATATTTACTTTTTTCATATTATTATCAACCTAAAAACCCTTATAATAAAGCGAAGATATTTATGATTTATAAATTAATAGTACGTAAATGACTTTAAAAGAATTTATATTAAAACTTTATAATTTCCCATTTCTAAGTAAAGAGCAGACCGATCTTAATCAACGGACTATAAGAGCTGCTGAATGGGATGCTGTAAAACAATACATAAAAACGGGAAGATTTCTAGATGTTGGGTGCGGTGCCGGGTTTAGCATGAAAAAAGCAATAGAACTTAGCTGTAATGCCTATGGAATTGACCCTAATCCTGGAGAACATGGGGTTGGAAGATACAATGCAAAAGAACAAGATTTAAATATAATTAAAGGAGTTTCAGAATCATTGCCATATGAAAACCTATTTTTTGATACTGTTTATTCATCTCATGTTCTAGAACACGTTAATAGCGTTGATCAAACACTCTCAGAAATGAAAAGAGTATTAAAAGACGATGGTGTATTAATCATTGGTATGCCAACTGATACAATGGCAAAAATTAATTTATTTACACAATATTTCTTTACCTCTCATCACAGGATCGTAAATGCATTTTTAAAAAAAATTATTAAAACAGGTGCATGTACTTTTAAGGAAATATTTTTACCTCCATCTCATAGTCATAAAGGAAAATCAATTTATTTTGACATAAGTTATTATCGACCTTCAAATTGGAAAAAATTGTTAGAAGAACATTTTGATATTAAAGGTACTATACTTCCATTAGTATATCCTTATCCTGAAACTATTCAATATTTCAAACCATATAAATCATCGAAAAAAGGCAGTAGTGTATTCTTCGTTTGTAAAAAAAAATATTGATGAAATTAAAAATCCTACAAATTATCCCAAACCTTTCAAAAGGTGGTGCAGAACGACTTGTCCTTAACATATGCAATGAAATTGCAGGGAGAGAAAATTATGAAATACTGCTTGTCAATTTTAACTCCGCAAACGAGTACGAATTTTTATGTGAAAAAATTAATCGAAAACTGTGTGTTTCAAAAGTTCAACCTTCAATTACCGGAAAAATAATTGTTGAATTGAAAGAACTAAATGAAATCATTAATGAATTTAAACCAGATGTAATACATTCTCATTTATTTGAAAGTGAAATGGTATTGAGCCGAATCAATTATAAGGCAAATTATTTTGTTCATTTTCATGATAATATGAAACAATTAAAAAAAAATAAATTGTTTGATCTTTTAAAAAAGGAAAATATTATAAACTTCTACGAAAAGAAAATTATTTTAAAATCATACAAAACAAAACGCCCTAAAATTATTGCGATATCAAAGAATACTGAATCATTTATTCGAAAAAATTTACCATCAACTCTATCGTGTTTTTTGCTTCCCAATGCTATAGAACTTAAACGATTCAATTCAATAGCACTCACCGAAAAAACAAATAGAATTGTAATGATCGGTAGTTTAAAAGAAAAAAAAGGACAGGATCTGGCAATTAAAGTAATTAAAGAATTGCATAATAGGGGGTTAAAGGTTTATCTGGACATTTTAGGAGAAGGCGCTGAAAGAAAATCGCTTCAAGATTTAATTAATGGTTTAGACCTACAGAAATATGTAATATTGCATGGTAATGTAAACTATCCGGAAGATTTTTTTAAAAATGCATTCCTTTACCTACACACCGCTAAATACGAGCCATTTGGTTTGGTTTTAGTAGAAGCAATGGCTGCCGGTTTACCCGTTGTTTCAACTGATGGGAAAGGAAATCGGGAACTAATAGTAGATGGTAAAAATGGGTTTATGAGTTACTCAAGAAATGTTGAACAAATAGCTTCATTAGTTGAAAATATCATTAGAGACGAGAAATTAAGAAAAGATTTAAGTATTTACGCTAAAAATTACGTTAAAAAATTTGACATAAAAGATTATGTAGATAAATTATTACAATTATATCAACTCAAATAATGTCTTGTATCAAAAACTTTTTTTCCGACAAAACCATGCCATGATGCATCACAACGAAGTTCTGCAACTTACTTTTAAAGAAGTCTTTTGATATTTTTGTATCAAAAAAAGAATCAATAAAAAAAATTCTTTATTTTAATCAATGGCTGATTTTTCACTTTCTTGAATCTAATACCACTTTATTCTTATTTTTTTGCAACAAAATAAAAATGCCTTTTAAAAACTTTTTGTTTTGTTATTAAAAAACCAGCATTTAGCAATGCTTGCTCAATCGGTTTTTCATCTTTTAAATGTAGCGTATGATCATCACTATTTACTTCATATTTTCTATAATATAAAAACCTGGACACTCTTTCCCAAAAACTGGATGAAAACAATTTAGAACCAATCCCAACTGCATCTTCTTTTGATTCAGGAACATCCAGGTGGCTTGAAATTAAAAATGTTCCACCAGGTTTTAAAACACGATATGTTTCGGAAATAAACTTCTTATAATCATTGAAATGATCAACAGCAGAAAGATTGAGCACTACATCAAATGAATTATTTTTAATGGGCAAAAATTCAGCATTGGCTAATATATGCCCCATTTTAAGAAATGATAATTTAGGATAGAATCTCAAAAACTGGTCGTGTAACAATCTTAAATTAG
Organism: Bacteroidota bacterium; assembly: GCA_052389695.1. Taxonomy (GTDB): domain Bacteria; phylum Bacteroidota; class Bacteroidia; order 2-12-FULL-35-15; family 2-12-FULL-35-15; genus 2-12-FULL-35-15. The sequence continues at coordinate 40,131 of JBQTHQ010000096.1, forward strand.
GATCCAATAAATAATATTCAACCGTTTCAGGAAATTGAAAAAAGCTGCAATGTGTATGCCCGGTACCACCTCCAATATCCAAAACTTTTACATCCTTTAATAATCCAATTTCAGTTTCTAAAGAAAGATAGTTAATTATTGGAGTACTGTTTACGGCTGTATATACTGATAATGATTTATGGTAATTAAGAAATTGAGCATTGAGTTTCTTCCATTCGCTTGAATTAATATCATTGTCTGTAAAATTAGGAACGTTGTCCTCAATTGAATAGATTCTATCGCCAATCAATTTATTTTGATCCATTTTTAAGCCCTCCCCCGTTTTAGGGTCTTGTAAAATATCAATATAAGCGCTTACTTCCTTTCTATTCTGAGGATACAGATCGGCTAACTCATAAATATTTCTTTCCTTGTCAATTAAATCTAAATAAAATTTACTCATTTTTCTTTTTTAACTTGTTAATATTTTTACAAAAGAGGTATAATTTATTTCAGCATTATACTTAAGTTTCCATGTGTTGTACGCATTTTTTCGCATGCTTTCAGTACTTGCAGGACTCATTTTTTTAAATTCTTCTATTTTTAACGCGACTTCTTCATCTGTTGGATTTGCATTTAATAAGTAGCCATTGTATCCGTCTACAACAATTTCCGGAACACCTCCTACTTTAGTTGATATCACTGGTATCCCGAAAGACATAGCTTCCATAATTGTAACAGGAATACCTTCTGAAGAACTAATATTAATGAATACATCTACGTCAGAATTTTTATAAAATTCTTCGACTTCAGCATTGTCCATATATCCTAGCAGATTGTATTGGATATTTTTACCTTTTAAACTATTTTGAGCATGTTTAACAGTTTCATTCCAGACTTTATCATCCAACGCATTTCCAATATGCACCCAATTAATACTTGAATTTAATTTAGCCAAACTGCTTATTAGAAGATCTACTCTTTTTATAGGATGTATATAAGAACAAGATACTATATTAAAAGTTTCTTTTAAATGCCGTTGTTTAAAATGTTGCGCTCTTACTCCTAATCTTGTAATTTCGTATTTATCGCTTTCTCCATGCTTTTTTGAAAAATGTAATTTTCCCGATTCGGAAATAAAAAATAGTTTATCAAGATACCGCTTTAGTATTTTTCTACCAGCAAGAAAATGAAATGAATTTCGATCTTCATATACATCATAGCCATGAGCTTTTGCCACTCCTGTCATAGTTTTATTTTCTTTCCGTAATAAAGCAACAGCTAATGCATCATCTATCATCCAATTAGAGCATATTACTAAATTAGGAGAATTTTCGAGTTGCGCTTTTATTAAGAATTTATTTATTTGTTGCTTTTTAAAGTGTGCTTCTTGAAAAAATGAGAAAATGTATTTAATCCCTTTAAGTGACTTCCGGGTATTTTTATTAAATAAATAATTACAAATATCAATCAAAAAATTAAAAGAAAATAAGACAGAAAATATATGATCATGCTTAAGCGGAGTCAACTTATGTACTTCTATATTTGGATCAATAGGGAATCCATTTCCAAATTTAGAACCTCTGGTAAAAACAACAACTTTTTTAAATTCTCTAGTTAAGTAAGGAAGCTCCGTTTCCAAAAAAGCTTCGCCTGCACCATAGGGAAAGGCTGCTGTAATTAAAATTAAAGTCTTATTAAGATAATTATTTTCAAAGTTTAAAATTTTATAATTCTCATTTTTAAACAAAGATTCCATTTCCAAAAACGATTTTTCTGACATCAATTTAGGATGATTCAAAAAAACAACCACATCACTCTTACTTTTATTTATTTTTCTTAACAATAAATGATATGGAATTTCAGAATGATCGAATGAATAAAAAAATGCATTTCGTTTGAATTTCCATAAAAACTTTCCTACAAAAGTTCTAAAGTAATCTTCCGTTGGTATTCCAACGCCCTGAGCAAGAATATTGTGACTATTGTTTTTAGTATTAAGTTTCATTTCAATTTTATTAAAAAAATTGACCCAAAACCAATGCAATGGAATTTCAATAAAAGCACCCTTTATATCTTTATTTACAGGTGAATCATTAAATTTATAAGAATAGTTGTAATTTACCAGACGATAATCATAACTATCAATTCCTTTTAATTTATAATGGCCTGAAGCAATAGAACTATCCATTTTAATGTTATGCTTTACAAAAGATGGCAATAATTTATCAAAAGGTAAAACACATAAACCTCCAGCCCTAAATGCTTTTATTTTATAATCGCTCTTAACAGGAGTACAAATTTCAGTAAGCAATTTTACACCTATATCAAAAAGGTTTCCTACCTGATCTGTTGTTAATGAACTTAACTTATAATTGGCAACATTCGATAAATCCCATTTTCCATTTTTGTAGACTGCATCCATCCAATGTGGATGTAAATGCAGTTCAACATTATGTCCATTAATAACCAGTTCTTGAATTTGTGAAACAAATTTTCTGCAATTTTCTTTTTCTGCCTCAATCTCCAGCATTTTATGGTAATACAATATGTCAATATAAAATACAGCATTTACTCCGTATTTTTTAAACAATTCAATAAGTCTGGAGGTAGGATTAAACAGAGATTCGTTTGGAGAACCAGATTCACTTAAAAAAAGTTCATAATCAAAAGTCAACAATACACTTTTTTTAATTCCCATTACAATTTAATAATTATGCTTTAGTTAAAATTTTTCGGGCAGTTTCCTGGTCTATAATATCTAAATTTTTATTGCCGGTTTTCAAATATACCAAAGTATTGAATATCTTTCTTTTCAGCGGTTTAAAATTAATTTTAAACGTAAAACCTTCTTGTAGCTCACCGTTAAATTTTTCTTTAAATCTTTGAATTCCTGCAGCTTTAGACAATGGATCTGGATTTATCCGGGCCCCAACAAAATTAAAATATTTATACCCGCTATTTCTTGCAACTAAAATTGCCTCCCAAAGCAAAAGCAAATTAATACCAGGATGAATCCCCTCCTTTTTCCCACCATAAAAATAATAGGCCATATTTTGGTTATAAATAATTAAAACTGCGGCAGCACACTGATCCTGTTCACTAAATACACTCAATAGAGAATAATTGCCTGAAAGTGACTGCAGGTATTTTTCAAAATCGGGAAATTTAAAAAAGTGAATATCACTTTTATCTAAAGTATCTTTTAGTACATTATAACATTTAATAATATCATCACTTTTTAATGCTTTGGTTACAGAGTAATTTAGCCGAATAGCGCTTTTGATATATCCTCTTGATTTTTTCTTAATCGAGAAAAATAACATTTCCTCTGATTGTCCTAGATCAAGTAAATAGGTACCAAATGGTACTGCTTTGCTTCTTTGTGGTGCAGACTGAAAATAAATATGAGTAGATGGTTGAGGAATAAAATCGATATCTAATCTATAACACAATGAAACTACTTCTTCTATATATTTTGCTTCACTGATTCTATCTAACAGTGTCCCATCCATCTTCCTTGGCACATCTGTAAAACACAAATATTTAAAACAATATTTTTTAATTATATAGGCTGGTAAATATGCATCTTTGTTCAAAAACCAACCATATTCTTTGGAAAAATTGTTGAGATAACTGGCTTTAGCAAATGTCCCCACCCCTTCTACATTTATTTGTTTTACAAATTCCATTTTCACAAATTTCTGGCTATCAATAAATATCCATTTTTATAAGTTCCATGTTGGGACACGTATGGACTTTTATCATACTTGCATATTTGTCTGCCATCAAAACTTTGCTCATGCTTTAATATTGTAAAGTGTTTCCTGGCAAGTTCGTCAATGCGAAGAGGAGAATAATTAATGTATTCTAAATTAGGGTAATATAGATCTTTTTTGTTAAGAGCATGAGGATATTGAAGAAAGAGTATGCCTCCCGAATTAAGACACTTTTTAACTTTTTCAAACATTTCTTCCAATAAAGATGGGGTGATATAAATCAAAACACCAATGGAATAAATAAGATCGTATTTCTCTGATAGATTTACTTTCATAAAATCACCAACGATCAATTCAGCTTGAGAAGATAGATTTTCTTTTGCTCTTTGAATCATAGCTTCACTTATATCTATACCG
>JBQTHQ010000097.1:0-33878 GCA_052389695.1 Bacteroidota bacterium
CTTTCAGGAATTGAATAAAGGCAACAGCGACAACGAAAAGGCCCTTAAAACCCGTTTAACTGAAGCAAATAAAAAGATAGACACTTTGGAGGAGAAATACTTCATTACGGGAGAAATGAGCAAGGAAACTTACGACAAATTTATAGTTCGTTATCGGGAAGAACAGGCTGAAATATTAAAGGAAATGGAGAGATGCACGATAAGCATTTCGAACCACAAGATTCTTATCAGAAAAGCAATCGAATTCAGCCGGAATCTCCCGCTAATTTGGGCAAAGGGGAATATTGGAATAAAGGAAAAACTGCAAAAACTGACATTCCCTGAAGGAATTGCTTATGATAAGCAAAATGGAGTATTTCGAACCGACAAAATAAATTTTATAATCGCAGCAATCGCCCGTCTTTCGGGCGATTCTGCTTTTATGGAAAAGGGACTATTCTCATTTTTATGCGAACAGTCCCTTTCTGCGGAGTCGGAGGGATTCGAACCCTCGTCCAAACAAGGAATTAATAGGCTTTCTACATGTGTAGCAGATCTTTGATTTTCGATAAACTTAGGTAGTACTGCCAACCATAAGGCTTACTTAGCTTCTTTATCTCATCCCGCAGCGAAGCGTTGCGGGACTATCTCATCATTTGTTATGCTTCACAGGGGACGCAGAAGAGAAGAGCTTCCCCGGAAACAAAGGCACTTAATACTTGGTATTAAGCAGCCATAGCGTAGTTAGACTCGCCATATAGAAATTTGAGAATTAGGATTAACGTGCCATATTCACAACACACGACATGCTTACATAAAAATCGCACCTGCTGTCAAAACCAGACGACCCCATAGTAGAGATTAAAAATTATAAATTAAGAATTAAAAATTGTTCAAAGAACGTTTTTATGCCGAAGGCATCCCTTCGGAGACAAAGATACGGAAATAAAGCCTGAAATTTCCCTCTCCTTTGGAGAGGGGATCAAGGGCGAGGCGAAAAAACTAAGCCTTATCCAACAACTCTTTCATCAAATTGCTTGCCACTTTTGGATCGGCCTTGCCTTTGGAAAGTTTCATCAATTCACCCATAAACAGGCCCAAAAGACTTTCTTTTCCATTTTTATATTCGGTCACCTTTTCCGGATATTTGGCAATGGCTTGCTTAGCTAATTCGGTCAATGCACCACTATCGCTTTCCTGGATCCAACTGTTTTCTTCCGCGATTTTTGCCGGTGATTTTTCCGGATCTTCCATCATTTTCGGAAATATTTTTTGAGTAGCAATAGTATGGCTCACTTTTCCGCTATCTATCAGATCAACTAATTCAGCAATACGGACAGGACTGATCTTGAAATCAGAAATATGTAATGCATTGTCATTTAAATAAGATTTTATCTGAACCGTGAGCCAGTTGGATGCTGATTTTGCATTTTTTGTTTTAGCAATTATGTCCTCAAAATACAATGCGATCTCTTTGCTATCGGTTAGCACACCTGCATCATAAGCTGATAATCCCATTGAAGTATACTTTTTAAAAAGTTCATTTGGCAATGGAGGCAAAGTGTTTTTTACTTTAGCAATATATTCCTTCGAAACGATCACTGGTTGAAGGTCCGGTTCCGGAAAATAACGATAATCATTTGCCATTTCCTTGCTTCGCATCACAAACGTAGTTCCGGTAACAGCATCAAAACTGCGTGTATCCTGTGAAATTTCTTCACCGTTCTCAATAGCCTCTATCTGGCGCTTTACTTCATGTTCTATGGCACGTTGAACATTTCGGATAGAGTTCATGTTCTTTACTTCGGTACGTTTTCCAAATGCCGATGCACCTTTTAAACGTACGGAAATATTCGCATCACAACGTAAGCTGCCTTCTTCCATATTTCCATCACAAATATCCAGATAACGTACCAGCTTTCGTATCTCCGTTAAATATTGATATGCTTCATCCCCACTGCGGATTTCCGGCTCGCTTACGATCTCCACTAAAGGAACGCCTGCGCGGTTCAGGTCGATCAAACTATCAAAAGGATCTATATCATGGATACTTTTTCCTGCATCTTCTTCCATGTGAATACGTGTAATGTTGATCTTCTTCTCAGATCCATCTTCTTTTTTTATAGTGATATAACCATCTGTGCAGATAGGAGTTTTGTCTTGTGTTATTTGGTAACCTTTTGGAAGGTCGGCATAAAAATAATTTTTACGGGCATATTCATTTACTTCGCGGATATTGCTTTTACAAGCTAATCCCAAACGTACCGCATATTCAATTACTTTTTTATTGGATTTTGGCAAAGTGCCCGGATGGCCTAATGTTATCGGACTTACATTGGTATTGGGTAATACGCCAAATTCAGTGGAATCACTGGAATATGCTTTGCTTTTGGTAGATAATTGAGCGTGAACTTCTAAACCTATCACTGCCTCGTATTTATCGTATATGCTCATTTTAAATAATGCTATTTAACCTCCGAAAGATACGGATTTATTGATTACTGATTGGGATTAAGAATACCAGATAACCAATAACAGATAACCATTACCCAATTGGCTTAACAACCAGCTGTACCGTATGGCGGCTTTTTACTTCCAGTAAAATTTGTTTACCGATCGTTACCCGGTCTATCGTAGCCTGATCATAATACCGGATGGTGATCAATTCAAGATTTTCATTGTAAAGGACTCGGTAATTTTTTTGAAGTACCTTTACTAATTCAGGTAATTTATGTTCATCATTATCAATACTTACAGAAAAACTTATAGCGGAATTTTGCATCACATTAATTTTCATTTGATGTTCGGCAAAGTGTTTAAATATGGAACTGAAATTTTCTTCGGCAATAAATGAAAAATCCTTTGGTAAAATGGAAAGAAGCACCTGACCGATCTTGAAGATAAAGCAGGGGATGGGCAATGGAGATTCCACCTCATTGATCACAGTTCCTTTTTCATGAGGGTGTAAAAACGATTTTACATATAAAGGAATATTTTTATTTTGAAGTGGCTTTATAGTTTTTGGATGGATTACGGTTGCTCCGTAATATGCCAGTTCAATAGCATCCTGGTAAGAAATTTGTTCTAATTTTTTAGTGTCATCAAACCATTTTGGGTCGGCATTTAAAACACCCGGAACGTCTTTCCATATAGTAACGCTTTCTGCATTTGTTGTAAAAGCAAGTATAGCAGCGGTATAGTCTGATCCTTCACGGCCCAAAGTAGTAGTGAAGTTTTCAGATGTGCCACCTAGGAATCCCTGTGTAACAATAACTTCACCTTTTGCTTTCGAGAGAGAAGAAATATGCTTATCCACTAAACGTTGTGTAAGTTCCCAATCCACATTTCCTTCACGATACGTATTGTCGGTTTGTATAAAATCACGTACATCACGCCACTGGCTGTTTATACCAACGTCATTTAAATAAGCATTTACAATTTTGGTAGAAATGATCTCACCCATGCTTACAATTTGATCATACTCATGATTATAATCATGTGTTGGTTCATCTTCAATGGCCCAATCCAGTTCTACAAAAGCATTGTTGATCTCATCATATATTTTGTGATGCTTATCAGGAAATAATTGCTCAATAATATCAAAATGATATTTTTTTATTTCATTCAATACATCTGCAGCATTTTCTTTTTTATGAAAAAAAGCATTGGTTAACCGTTCCAAAGCATTGGTAACTTTTCCCATCGCAGATACAACAACAATGATATTCTCCTTAGGGAACAGCTTTAGGATACTCGCCACATTTCTTACAGCGTTCGCATCTTTTACTGATGCACCACCGAATTTGAAGACTTTCATTTGTTAGTAGGCAATTAATTCAATAGGCAATAGGCAATCGTTACCTAGTTGACTATTTTGTCTTTTTGGTTAATATATTTTTCTGGAAAAGTGATCATATGATTGAGCAATTTACCAATCTCCTCTGATAATCCTAATAATTCTTCAAATTGCTTTTGGTCAATATATTCACATGCTAATGCGAAATCAAACCAAACTTGAGTTTCACTGTTTTCCATATCAGCATCAGTAGTTTTACTAACGAAATGCGCTTCGTATCTTCTTTTTCGATATCCTTCAGCAATATTAGAACACACGGACCGTGAACTTCTTCGGATTTGAGAAATTAATCCGAATCTTTCATCAACTGGAAAGTTTTTGGTAATATGGAATATTTGCATTGCAAGAGCAAATGCTTTTTTATAGACTGTTAATTCTCTGAAATTATTATTTGCCATAATTTTTATTTCTTTTTATTGTATATTTTTTTATTTGCCTACTGCCTACTGCCTACTGCCTACTGCCTATTGTCCAATTACCTACTGCCTACTTATAATTCTGTATCTGCTCTCCGGTCAACTTACAATTAACCCATTCTTCATCAAAATTAGCATTTAACTTTTTATAAAAATTGATAGCCGGTTCATTCCACTCCAGCACCTGCCATTCCAGGCGCGGAACTTTCATTTCCTTAGCAACTTTTACTACTTCATCAAATAATTTTTTGCCGATTCCGTGTTTTCTAAATTGTTCGGTAACAATGATGTCTTCCAGGAATATGCATTTTCCTTTCCAGGTTGAGTATTTTATATAATAAAGAGCAATACCTATTATCTTTTGTTTGTTTTCTGCTACAAAAAAATGAAAGATGGATCGAGGGCCAAAACCATCACGTTCCAATTGATCAATTGTAACAGTTACTTCATTCGTTGCTTTTTCATACATCGCCAGTTCTTTGATCAATTCCAATACCTGTGGCAGATCTTCTTTATGGCCTTTTCTGATAGTAATTTCCATTGTTTTTATTGAAAAGCAAAGTTAAAAATCAAATGATATAAATAATCATTTTAAGCATCCAAAAATATTGCGATATTTGTGTAAACTCAAAAATAACATCATGAGCAAGGTAAAAACATTAGGGCAATTTATTATTGAAAAACAGGCGGATTTTCCATACTCAAAAGGCGAGCTGTCGCGCCTTCTGCGTGATATTGGTATTGCATCAAAAATTGTGAACCGTGAAGTGAATAAAGCGGGATTGGCTGATATTTTGGGCGAGGCTGGTGAAATAAATGTACAAGGCGAAAGCGTTAAAAAATTAGATGTGTTTGCCAATGAGCAATTTATAGCTGCATTAAGTGTAGGAGGGGAATGTTGTGCTATTGCTTCAGAAGAAAATGAGGATGTTATTGTGGTTGAAAATGACATGTCAAAAAATGCAAAATATGTTGTAGCGATCGATCCTTTGGATGGCTCTTCCAATATTGATGTGAATGTTTCTGTCGGAACTATTTTTTCTATTTATAGAAGAACTTCATTAACAGGTCCCGGTACGAAGGAAGATTTTTTTCAGCGTGGTACTGAGCAGGTGGCTGCCGGTTACGTTATCTATGGCTCTTCTTGTATGCTGGTGTATACCACAGGCAAAGGGGTGAATGGTTTTACATTGGATCCCTCTATAGGGGAATTTTGTTTGTCGCACCCCAATATGCAAACTCCTAAATCAGCAAAAATATATTCTATCAATGAAGGTAATTATGTTCATTTTCCTGATGGTGTAAAAAAATACATTAAATATTGCCAGGAGGAAGATGATGCAACCAATCGGCCTTATTCTTCTCGCTATATTGGATCCGGCGTTGCTGATATTCACCGTAATTTGATCACCGGAGGAATTTATATTTATCCAACCACTGCTAAATCACCTAAAGGAAAATTACGTTTACTGTATGAATGTAATCCTTTGGCTTTTATTATAGAACAGGCGGGAGGAAAAGCTACTGATGGTTATAAACGAATTATGGAATTGGATATTAAAGAATTGCATCAGCGTACACCTTTATTTCTTGGTTCATCTGATATGGTTGATATGGCAGGTGATTATATGCTTAAATATTCAACAGTTAAGGCGTAAAAATAATTATATAGAATAAAAAATCCCAACGGTCATCGTGGGATTTTTTTATGAAATTATTATTAATATTTATTGTTCGTTGCTAAGCAAACTTACGTGACCGGTATAGCTGTGGTACTTTTGTGTAAAATCCCGTACCTCAATTTTATATACGTACACTCCCGTTTGAACCAATTCGTTTCCATCCTTGATTGTTCCGTCCCAACCTTTGGACATATCACCGGTTTGGTAAATTAATTCGCCCCAGCGATTAAAGATCATCATATGAAATTCGATTATCTCTTGTCCTTTTGCTGTGAAGTTATCATTAGTTCCATTTCCATCAGGAGTAAATGCATTAGGTATGTACAATGTGAACTCCGGTTTTATTTCTACAGGTATTGATATGGAATCCCTACATCCGTTTTGCGTTATAGTAACCAGTTTTACCAAATACTCTCCTTTTCCTGGATAAGTATGTAGTGGAGGATTTTTTTGAGTAGAACTACTTCCATCACCAAAGTACCATAGTTGAGATGAAGCATTAACAGAACTATTTATGAAATTATATTTTGGACTAATAGTAGTTCCATCAATTGCTTCGGCAGTAAATTGTGCTTGTGTACCCGGGTATATAATAATGGAACATGTTGTGTTTGCAGTATTGGTACAACCATATGCGGATGTAACAAGCACATTTATATTATAAGTTCCACTTGAAGTGTAGCTATGTGATGGGTTTATTTGAGTGGAGGTAGTTCCATCACCAAAATCCCAAAGATATTGCGCACCGGTATTAATGGAATTATTGGTAAAGTTTACAGTTGTTTTATCACATCCAACTCCTGATAAAGGTGCCAGATCAATTATGGGCAATTGATTCACAACTACAGATACTGTTGAATAAACCGTATTACTACATGCATCCGTAACCGTAACTGTATAAGTTGTTGAATTGGCCGGCGAAACTGTAAACGGACCATTTCCTGAACCTAATCCATTGCTCCAATTGATCACAACCGGTCCTGTATTACCTGTAACAGAGGATGAAACGGTAGCGCTTTTTCCGAAACAGATGCTGGATCCCGGGCTTACACTTAAATTTGCCGCAGTTAATGATGTTACATCCACTGTAACACTGGTAGTATTTCCTGTACAACCTTTTGCATCTGTTGTAACAACAACATATACAGTAGGGTTGGAAGGGCTTACTATTTGTACTGATCCCGTTCCTCCTCCACTCCAGCTGTATATATAACCTCCATTACCGCCGGTAGATGAAGCTGAAATGGTAGTGTTTTGTCCTTTACATATTGTTGTACTTCCCGTTGCTGTGGTTATAATTGGTGCAGGTTGTGTAACAACAACCGATTCATTGGCAACACATCCGTTTGCATCCGTTACCCTGATCGTATATGTACCCGGACATAATCCCGAAGCACTTGGGCTTGTACCGCCACCCGGTAACCATTGATAACCATATACGGGTGTACCACCTGCTGGTATAACTATTGTTTGTCCGTTACATGCGCCATTACATGTTACAGGAATTGCTGCTGCGGAAAGAATTAATGCAGAAGGTTCTGTAATTGTGATGGTTGAGTTGGCAGTACAATTATTTGCATCGGTAATAGTAGCAGTATAAGTACCCGGAGCTAAACCTGTTACTGATTGAGTATATTGGATAGGGTTCGTACTCCAGGTATAAGTATAAGGCCCTGTTCCGCCGGTACCACCAACAGTTGCAGAACCATTTGTTAAACCATTGCATGTAATATTATTTACTGTCATTGCATTGGCTGTAAGTGCTGTCGGCTGAGTTATAACTGTACCTGCTGAAATGGAACAACCATTGTCATCTGTTATGATCACCGAATGCATACCTGTAGCTAAATTAAATGCAGTTGCTGCTGTTTGTATCGGGCTTGTATTCCAAACATATGTATAAGGAGCAATACCGCCTGTTGTAGCTACAGTAGCTATTCCATCATTGGCATTATAACAACTAATATTACTGTGCGATATAGTGTATGCCAAGGCAGTAGGTTGAGTAATTGTGACAGATTCGCTGGTTGTACAGCCGTTTGCAGTAGTTACTATTACACTATAAGTACCGGCCGACAATCCATTAATAGTTACTGTGCTATTACCATTGCTCCATGCATAAGTGTAAGGAGTTTGTCCACCATTGACAACAGTTGTAGCGGTACCATTAGTACCGTTGTTGCAGGAAATGTTAGTTGAATTTATAGATATATTGCCGGGTGCAGGACCTGTACCAACAATTACAACACCCGCACTAAAGCACCCGCTGGCATTTCTAACATTCACTGTATACGTTCCGGGTTGTAAGCCGGTCGCTTCTGCATTTTTTCCACCTGTCGGAAGCCATTCGTATGAAAATGGCCCTATTCCTGAAAGCACATCGACTGTGGCAGTACCATTACTTGCATTACAATTTGCCTCTGTTGAAGACATCCTTAGATCAAGTCCTGTTACAGTAATACAATAAGAATAAGTTTGACTTCCGTTATAAGGACAATTATCATCCTTTACTGTTACAGTAAAACAATGCGATGTTGTACTAATGTCGGCTGCTGTTGGTGTCCAGCTGAAAGTAGCTACCGGACGAGACCCTGTAGAAGTAGTAAATGATGCTCCGGTAATTCCATTGTTCCATACCATACTTAAATTTTGAGCAGTATCGGGGTCAGATGAATATATTTTAAAAATCACTGTAGCACCGGCACATGCTGTTGTCGTGAATGTACCATCATTATTAATTCCACTGGCGCTCGGATTATTATTTGTACAATTAATAGTACGTAATTGAATATCACGCATAACGCTGCCTATTAATATTCCATTGCGCCATTCTTTAACCAATATCGCAAATACAGTTACTTGTATTTGTGTAGGTGACATACACATATCCCCTGTGGCGGTATTAAATGTTACAAGAGGTAATGATGTCAAAGGTTGTGATGCGGAATAAGGAGCATTGTAGGTTACTGTAGTACTCGCACTGGTAGAAGGAGTAATTAATGTATAAGATAATGAATCTCCATCAATGTCAGATGAACCATTATTAAAACAATAAGGTTGGTCTATACAAACAAAAGGTATTGGCGCATTGGAGAATGTCGGTGAACTATTACAAGGGTAATTAAGATTATTTAAATGCGCTTCTACATAAATATTTTCTGATGCAGGATTAACAATAGTTCCAATTGAAGCATTTCTGCAACATAAACTAAAACTAAATACCCAGTCGGTGCATTGTGCAGGTAAAGTAATAATACCCCTGTAGATGTATTCCTGAACACCAGGATGTGTACCACCAGTACATTGTGTCGCCATTTGGGTACAGATGGGTGCTACGTCAACTCCTGTTCCTGGAATTGGGTTTAAAGTTGCTGTTAGATTTTGTCCGCAGGAGGCAGACGAGATATTTACTGTGGCTGTGTTTGGAGCATTTACTCCCGCGCAGTCGCGATAGAAGGATAGAGATATTTGGTATTGGTTGCCGCCTAAGCACTTATATGTGATATCAGCACTTTGAGCATGTGAGGCAAAAGCTTCGGTGCATGTTTGTATAAACAATACAATGAAACTGGTCCAAAAGAAAACTTTGCTTTGTATATGTGTGTTCACGACACACCTCCGTTTCTTTTTAAAAGCGTTAAACAATAAATTAAGAACTACCACTCTTTAACGCCTATAAAAATGCATAGTTTCAGAAATTGTGTTAAAAAAGTAGGAAAAAGAGATGGTATATTTGTTAAATTATTGGTTAAATGCTAGTATTAATGGGCATTTCAGGTTATTCTTTTACCGATTGGGTAAATGATTTTTAATCGGTAAACTGTTGATTTTGATAGGTAAAATCTTAAAATTCGGCTGTTTTAGGGGCTCTTGGGAAAGGTATAACATCCCGAATATTGGTCATTCCGGTTACAAATAGCACCAAACGTTCAAATCCCAGTCCAAATCCTGCATGTGGAGCAGTCCCAAATTTTCTTGTGTCGAGATACCAATATAATTCTTCTGCAGAAATATGCATTTCCTGCATGCGTTTTTCTAAAAATTCAAGCCGTTCTTCACGTTGTGAACCCCCCACTATTTCACCAATTCCCGGAAATAAAATATCCATGGCACGAACGGTTTTTCCATCATCATTTTGACGCATATAAAATGCCTTGATATCTTTTGGATAATCGGTTAGGATAACCGGTTTTTTAAAATGTTTCTCTACTAAATAGCGTTCATGCTCACTTTGCAAGTCGGTCCCCCAGCTTTCAATAAGGTATTTAAATTTTTTCTTTTTGTTCGGATTTGAATTTTTCAAAATATCAATTGCTTCCGTATAGGTTAATCGTTGAAAATCATTTGATAAACAGAAATTCAATTTTGCCATAAGATCCAGTTCCGAACGTTCGTCTTGTGGTTTTGTTTTTTCTTCTTCCAATAAACGGTTTTTTAAAAACTCTAATTCATCAGCACAGGTATCCATAGCATGTTTAATAACATGTTTAAGCAGATCCTCTGCCAATTGCATATTATCAGTCAGATTATTAAAAGCCACTTCCGGTTCTATCATCCAGAATTCAGCAAGATGGCGAGTTGTATTTGAGTTTTCTGCACGGAAGGTGGGGCCGAATGTATATACTTCTCCGAAAGCCATTGCAGCCAATTCGGCCTCTAACTGTCCGGAAACAGTAAGATTGGTAGATTTTCCAAAAAAATCCTGCTTAAAATCTACTTTGCCATCTTCTGTACGTGGAGGATTATCAAAGTCAAGGGAAGTTACACGAAACATTTCTCCCGCGCCTTCTGCATCAGTTGCGGTGATAATAGGAGTATGCAAATACACAAAATCACGGTCATTAAAAAATTGATGTATTGCAAATGCCAGTGCATGACGGACTTTAAATATGGCATTGAAGGTGTTTGTTCGGAAACGCAAATGCGCGATCTCACGTAAAAATTCTAAACTATGTTTTTTTGGTTGAAGAGGAAATCTTTCAGCATCACTGTCCCCAAGTATTTCCAATGATCTTACTTTTATCTCCACTTTCTGTCCCTTGCCTTGTGATTCGATCAGTTCTCCTGTAACACTAACTGCGGCCCCGGTTGTAAGTCGTTTTAATAATGTTTCATCCATGGTTGTGAAATCAACCACCGCCTGTATATTATTGATGGTTGAGCCGTCATTAATAGCAATGAATTGATTATTACGGAAGGTACGCACCCAGCCTTTAACTGTTACTTCAGTTCCATATGCTGTTGAGTTCAGCAGTTCTTTTACTTTTGTTCTTAGAGTTTTCATAATGAGGGTTGTGCAAATTATCTTTTTACCGCAGAGTTACGCAGAGTTTATATTTTCTCTGTGGTTCTCCTACTTTTCTCCTTTTTCTCTGCGGTTAAATTTTTTGAAAGCTCTAAATTAATCACAATAAGGTTACCTCTTATCATCAAATTAAAAAATATTAACAGGGTACCCGTATATAAGTTTATGATTCCTTCGTATTGCTATCTCAATTCTTTTTATACTTTTCGGATAACTAAAATCTTATATTATGGAAGAGAAAAAAAATTACTCGATACCCTTGGCATTTCTTACCATGTTGTTTTTTATGTGGGGATTTATCACCTGCCTGAACGATATATTGATCCCGCATTTCAAAGCCATATTTGTGCTGACATATTTCGAATCGATGTTGATTCAGTTTGCTTTTTTTAGCGCTTATTTTGTTGGTTCATTGATCTATTTTATTATTTCTTCCAGTTCCGGCGATCCTATCAATAAGATCGGATATAAAAATGGGATATTGCTAGGTCTATCTATAGCAGCACTGGGAACATTTTTATTTTATCCGGCTGCACAATTGCAATCATTCGGATTTTTTCTGGCCGCTTTATTTGTACTTGCATTGGGTTTTACATTATTACAAATTGCAGCAAATCCGTACGTCATACTATTAGGAAATCCTGAAACCGGTTCGCACCGGCTGAATTTGGCCGGGGCAATAAACTCTTTTGGAACCACCATCGCCCCCATTATTGGCGGTGCCTTTATATTAACCAACACCAGTTTAGCCACGGATATTGATTCTGTAAAAATGCCTTACCTGGTTTTTACCGGAATATTTTTACTGTTAGTATTAGTGTTTAAGCTTGCGCCTTTACCGAAATTCTCAAATGAACAAAACATTGAAAAAGGAACCGGTGCGCTAAAATATCCTCAGCTTACATTAGGGATCTTAGCGATCTTTTTTTATGTGGGTGCCGAAGTAACTGTTGGAAGTTTTATGACCAATTTCGTCGGCTTACCGGAAATAATGGGTATACCTGCAAAAGCGGCTACCATATATGTTGCACTATATTGGGGTAGTATTATGATCGGAAGATTTGCTGGTTCCGCATCTGTTTTTAAATTTTCACCGATCGGTAAAAAAATATTTACTGCTGTAATGCCTGTTCTTGCTTTCTTTTTCATCTTAATGGTCTTTAAGATCAAAGCCGAAGAAAATGAAATCATCGATTTTAAATCAATGATGGTTTATTTGCCATTTATATTCATAAGTATTATCGCCTTTTATATCGGACAGGAAAAAGCTGCCCGCACATTATTCTTATTTTCAGTGATCTGTATTTTATTACTTGTATTATCCTTGCTAACAACAGGGCCATTGGCAATGTGGTCAATAATAAGTTTGGGACTGTATAATTCGATCATGTGGCCATCCATATTTGCATTGGCCATTGCAGGCCTGGGAAAATATACCAGCCAGGGATCTTCTTTACTGATCATGGCTATTTTAGGTGGAGCTTTAATTCCGCCTTTACAGGGATTACTTGCCGATAATATGGGTGTGCACTTTTCTTTTATAGTACCCGTTTTCTGTTATGTATACCTGGCATTTTATGCCTGGAAAGTTACCTCTGTTTTGAAAGCACAGGGTATTGATTATGATGTAGCGAATGAAAAAACTCATTAATTAATTCTAATGCTTGTAATATAAATAGTTCTCTTAATTTATTTAGAACCTATTAATTGATTTTCCGTAAAACGTAAAAAATTTCTAAGTCATGATCCTATGAAACATATTTTAACTTCTCTGTTATGTATCTATTTAAGCTCATCTGCAATCAGCCAGCAATTAGATTGGGCATTTAAAATTGCTTCCAACAGTGGAGACAGGGGAATGCGTATTACTACTGACAAAACCGGCGATGTGATCACTACAGGATATTTTGGTGAACCGGCTGATTTCGACCCTTCCGCTGTAACTCAAACTCTTTCGCCATGGGGTAGCAGCTTCGCAGATATTTATGTTGCTAAATATGATGCAGCCGGTGCATATAAATGGGCCATTAAAATAGGAACAAGTAGTTGGGATTATGTATACGGCCTTGCCACGGATACTTCAGGTAATATTTATGTCACGGGTGACTTTGACGGCACTATTTATTTTAATGGATCATTTGCTGTTGGTACTTATTTTTCGAGCTCTTCAAGTCGTGATGGATTTTTGGCAAAGTATGATAAGGATGGAAATTTTAAATGGGCAGTAAAAATTGGTAACACCGGAAAAGATGTGGCTTACGGAGTAACAACAGATATAAACCAAAATGTATACGTAACAGGATACTTTGGCAATACTGCCGATTTTGATCCTTCGGCTTCCACCGCAAATCTTACTTCAAATGGAGGAAGAGATGTTTTTCTTGCAAAATATGATGCGTCCGGAAATTATAAATGGGCTTTTAATGTAGGTGGGCCAATTTCAACCGCATACGAAGAAGGTGGACAAGACTTGGTTATAAAAGGAGCTAATATTTACCTGACCGGGAATTTTGAAGGAACAGGAGTGGATTTTAATCCTGCCGCAGGAACAACCAATGCGCTATCATCAAACGGGTCCCTGGATATATTTTTGGCAAAATATGATACCAGTATGAATTATGTATGGGCTATAAGTGCCGGATCAGCTGCAAAACATGATTTTTCTTATGGAATAGATCTCGATGTAGCAGAAAATGTGTACATCACGGGTGGATTTGAAGAAACCGTTGACTTTGATCCTTCCGGATCAGTAGCAAATCTTACTTCTGCATCCGTTATGGCACATGATGTATTTGTAGCTAAATATAATTCTTCCGGTACTTATCAATGGGCATTTCAAATAGGAGGGAACAGTGCGGTAGATGATGACGGCCACGATATTGCTGTAAATGCTGCAGGAGATATTTTTGTGGCAGGTGGCTTTTGGGGCCCTGCGGATTTCGATCCTTCAATTGGTTTTAGTATCATTGGCCCCTCCAATAACCAGATATTTATTGCAAAATACGATGCTTCCAGAAATTTAAAATGGGCTTTTGATGTGGGATCAACGAGTGGAACCGGCCCTGCAGATAATGCTTTTGGCATACATGCGAAAGATGATGGAACATTTTATGTGACCGGTGATTTTTATGGCAACGCTACTGATTTTGACCCTTCTCCAGCCGTTTATCCGTTGGCTGGTGATAATACAGGTCACATTTTTATTGCTTCTTATGACGGGAATATTGTTGTTTCGGGAATAAATACAATTGATGTAAGCTCCGGTTCATTGGAATCATTTCCAAATCCTTCTGATGGAAATACAAGTATTCGTTTTACTATTAAAGAAGAATCAACAGTGAATCTTTTGATTACTGATATCAGCGGAAGAATTATTGCTAATCCCGTAAATGAAAAATTAATTCCGGGAGAACATACAGTAAATTTAAACTCATTCAGTTCCGGAATTTATTTATGTTCCTTACAAACAGATAAGTTCATTGAAACAGTTAGAGTAGTTGTGGTTAGGAACTAATTTTTATTGCCCTCACCATTTCCCTTTTGCCGGGAGGCCCTGGTAATGTTTCCACAGTAAACCCTACCTTTTTTAATGTGCGTTTCACTTCACCTTTAGCGCAATAGGTAACTAGGAAACCGCTTGGTTTAGTAGCAGCATAAATTTTTGTGAAGATATCTTCAGTCCACATTTCCGGTTGTACGCGTGGGCCAAAGGCGTCAAAATAAATAATGTCATATTGATTTTTAAAAACAACTTCTTGTAACGTGTTTTTTATTTTATGCAGTATAAAATGTTCGGAGAGTATAATATCCTTTTCCCATTCACAAGAATGAATTTGATCAAAAAGATCCTGATGCAATTTCGCATCCAATAATTCAATATAATTTAATTCATTAATAATTTCAGTAGTTAATGGAAAAGCTTCCAATGCAGTATAATAAATGTGTGAAGGAATTCCTATAATTTTCAGATAAGTAAGTAATGCATTTAACCCTGTTCCCAATCCAATTTCTAACACATTAATTGTTTCCCTCTCCTTACTTGCCTGCCGAAGCCTTGGCGTAGGCAGGAGGAGTGGGTTTAATCCCATCTCAATAAACACATGTTCCCCTTCCTGTATTGCCCCGTGTACAGAATGATAATGTTCATCCAATTCCTTAACATATAAGGAATGTGAGCCATCGGCAGTTTTTATAATTGTATGTTTCTGATATGTCATAGAATACTTACAAATCTAAAGTAAAATCCAGTTTATGAGACTTGTCTTTCATAAAAATGAAAGACATTAGTCCCGAAGGGATGCCTATGGCATCGAATTAATCCCGCCTCTTACGGGATTGGGATTCTCAAAGTTTCTTAATACCATTTATTTCTTTAATTTTGCAGCCATTATGCAAATAGAAGTTTTAAAATCAAAGATCCACCGGGTGCGTGTTACCCAAGCCGATCTTAATTATATCGGAAGTGTTACCATTGATGAAAATTTAATGGATGCCGCTAATCTGATCGAAAATGAAAAGGTAGATGTTTTCAGTTATAATAATGGTGAACGGCTATCAACTTACGTAATTAAAGGTGAACGGGGTTCAGGAGTGATCTGTTTAAATGGCCCGGCATCTTTAAAAATACAGGTCGGACATGAGATTATTATCGTATCCTATGCATCAATGGATTTTGAAAAAGCAAAAACGCACAAACCTTCCGTTGTTTTTCCTGACAGTAAAACCAATTCGCTCAGATAATTTTGAAAAAACAAGCTCTAAACATTTTAAAATTCTTATTCTTTTTAAGCATAGGAGTTTTATTGATATGGCTGGCCTTTCGTAATAAATCAGAGCAACAAATCAATGAGATATGGATCTCGATACAACAGGCGGATTATTTTTGGTTGTCCGTTTCAATTATTGCCGCACTGTTGAGTCATTTTTTTCGGGCTACCCGCTGGAAAATGCTTTTAAAACCTTTAGGGTACCAACCAAAAACATACAATACTTTTTTTGCAGTGATGGTGGGTTACCTTGCTAATTTTGCCATTCATCGTATTGGAGAAGTTACCCGTTGCGGCTTGCTTACTAAATATGAAAAGGTGCCATTTACAGAAGGTTTTGGGACAGTGATCGCTGAACGCGCATTTGATGTAATTTGCGTAATCATATTATTCTTTTCAATATTCGCAATTGAATTCGAACGTATTTCTACCATTTCCAATAACTTAATTTTTACTCCATTTATAAAAAAGTGCAATGCCCTCATGGCAAATCCCTTATCTGTGTTAATTATCCTGGTGCTGCTTGTTATTATGACACTTGTGTTTTTTTATTTCCGAAAGAAAATTCAGTCTGCATTCACCGGTAAATTAAAAGGCTTTGTTATTGGATTGGGTAATGGCTTAAAAAGCATAAAAAATGTGGATAAACCAATATCCTTTCTTATACAAACCATTCTTATCTGGTTGATGTATGTTTTACAGGCCTATGTTTGCTTTTTCGCCTTTGATGGCATGTCGGATCTACCCTTTGTTGCGGCAATTGTTATTATAGTATTTGGAAGCCTTGCTGTTGTTGCTGTCCCCGGGGGTACCGGAGCATATCAAATAATTGTTACCAGCATACTTACTACCGTTTATCTTGTGTCAACTACTACCTCAGATGCCTATGCATGGGCCGTTTGGGGGGTACAGTTTCTGCTTATTCTTTTCGCCGGTCTTGTTTCATTGGTTATGTTGGCCATATTGAATAAGAATGTTAAATAACAAAAGTTAAAAAGTTCGTATATTTGTAATCTATTAAATGAACTAATTTTTTCGTGCAGGTACAAAGTAAAACATATAGTGAAAAAGAATTGGTCGCTCTTCTAAAATCGAAAGATCCTGAAGGGTATAACGTGTTGTATGATAATTATTCAGCAGCATTGTACGGGATCATTTCACGTGTTGTTCCTGCTGAAGAAATTGCGCAGGATATATTGCAGAATGTATTTGTGAAAATATGGAAAAATATTGATTCGTATGATGCTTCTAAAGGCAGGCTGTTTACATGGATGCTGAATATTGCGCGTAACAGTGCAATCGATTATTCGAGGTCCAAACAGTTTAAAATGGAGAACAAAATCCAGGAAATTGAAAACTCCGTATATGAAATCAACCGACATACATCTACAACTATAAACACTGATATCATAGGGCTTAGAGAGCAAGTAGACAAGCTGAAAAAAGAACACAGTGTATTGATTAACATGATTTATTTTGGCGGTTATACACAAGAAGAAACAGCAAAAAAATTAAAAATGCCTTTAGGAACAGTAAAAACAAGGGTACGCGCTGCCATAATACAACTAAGACAACTATTAAAATAAATTGAATTTACAGGAATACATATCATCCGGGATCATTGAAAGCTATGTACTTAATCAGGTAACTGAAGAAGAACGTGCTGAGCTTGAAGCAATGGCATCCAAACATCCTGAAATAAAAGCAGAGATACGAGCCATTGAAGAAGTACTTGTAAATTATGCTATGGCGCACTCTAAAACCCCGCCAAAGAATCTGAAGGAACAAATATTTTCAAAAATTCAGCAAACTCAAAGCCCTGAAAAATAAACGTAAATCAGCTCTGATTGATCTCGTTTTTTTCAACTATAATTATACTTTCTATACGTTCTTTGCATATTAATTAATTAAATTTACAGCGTTTGACAACTATAAAAATAACAAACGCTTTCTCTTTTGAAAACAGATACATCCGGTCTAAACTTTATTCTAAAGGATTCTATTAGGGAAAAAAGCCCTTCTCTTTTTCAGGATCATTTGCTTAGCCCTAAAAATAAACATCCGCAGATCCATTATACAGATTATGATTTTGGGTTTGCCGCCATCATATTCTTTTTATATGTATTATATATTTGGTTATATGTATCCAACAGAAAACGCCTAACCCAGATTATCAAAGGGTTTTATATTAATCATTATGCGAATCAGTTAGCCCGTGAGGAAATGATACTGGGCAACAGGGTATCCGTATTTTTAGGGGTTTTATTTGTGTTTACAATCACATTGTTTTTTATACAGGTCAATGAATATTATGGCCTTGTTGTTGGTAATACGTTCCTTCTTTTTACGATCATCGCCTTGAGTATTGCGCTGGTGTATGGCATTAAGCTCGCTTTTATAAGGTTGATTGGCTTTGTATTTAAAATGAACAAGGAAGCCAATGAGTATAGAATGAGCATATTTCTTTTTGGAAATGCCTTGGGCTTATTTATGTTTCCTGTAGTTATTTGCCTGGCATTTGTAAAACAAGCTTCCCCAAGGATTTTTATCTATATAGGTTTAAGTATTATCCTTATCTTTCTATTCATGAGATTGGTTCGTGGACTTGTTATCGGACTGAACAGCCAAAGGGTTTCTAAGTTCTATTTATTTTTGTATCTTTGCACCCTTGAAATATTACCCTTTGTAATAGCAATAAAATTATTTTTGTTAAACATTAAATAATTATTGCAAAGTATGTTTTCAAGAAGTTTTGTTTGTTTCACCTAAAGCGCAACAAAATTGAAAGTAAAGAGCATATTGGTAAGTCAGCCTAAGCCCGAAGGCGATAAATCACCTTACTTTGACCTGGCAAAAAAATGCAATGTAAAAATTGATTTTCGTCCATTCATCCATATTGAAGGTATTCCTGCCATAGATTTCCGAAAAGACAAAATTAATATATTGGACCATACTGCGGTTATTCTCACCAGTCGCAGTGCAGCTGATCATTATTTCCGTATATGCCAGGAAATGCGCATTACCGTACCCGAAACAATGAAATATTTTTGTGTTTCTGAGTCTACAGCTTATTATCTTCAGAAATATGTATTATACCGCAAGCGTAAAGTGTTTCATGGAAAACAAACAGTTATTGATTTGATGAATGTGATCAAAAAGCATAAAAATGAAAATTTTTTATTGCCTTGCTCAGATATTACCAAAGAAGAAATTGCCGATAAGTTGGAAGCTCAAAAGATAAAATTTACCAAAGCAGTTATTTACCGCACGGTTTCAAGTAATTTAAAGGATCTGGCAAATGTGAATTATGATATATTGGTGTTTTTTAGTCCTTCCGGAATAAAATCACTTTTCAAAAATTTCCCTAAATTCAAACAAAATAAAACACGTATTGCCTGTTTTGGTCCTACTACCGCACAAGCCGCAAAAGAAGCTGCTTTAAAAGTGGACATCATGGCCCCAAATCCGAAAGCCCCCTCCATGACAATGGCTTTAGAACAATATATAGTAACAGCAAACAAGGCCAAATAATAAGTGTTGTAGCCGTTCGTACAGCCTTTTAACCTTCCCATCACAATTTTATTGGTTCAAAAAGTTATTAATTCTACCTTTATACCTGGATGCAAACATTTACAAAGGCCGAGCGCTTATACAGCAAGGTGTTAATTGATAAATTAATTGAAAATGGTAACTCATTTCAAAGTTTTCCGTTCAAGATAATATGGTTGGAAGTACAGGAAAATCTGGCGCCTGCACAAATTGTGATTAGTGTTCCAAAACGTTCTTTTAAAAGGTCGGTGGACCGCAATAAATTAAAACGCAGAACACGCGAAGCATATAGAAAAAATAAGATGGCCCTGTATGATCATCTTAACAATAAAAGAATCATTTTGATGTTTATATATATTGCCAAAACAATACTAGACTACAAAGAAATAGAGGAGAAGGTAGTACTTGGGTTGGAACAGTTGAATAAAAAAATAAATAAAAGTTGAAACAGCTATTTATACCACTTAGTTATTTTTTTATAGGAGTCATAAAAATATACCAGCATGTTATTTCTCCTTTATTGCCCATTGGGTGCAGGTTTGAGCCTTCCTGCTCACAGTATGGGGTTGAGTCGTTTAAAAAATATGGATTATTTAAAGGTTTTTATTTAACAGGTAAACGCATTTCAAAATGTCACCCTTGGGGAGCTCATGGCCATGATCCCGTGCCTTAAAAATGGGCCCGAAAATTGTATAATTCGTAAATTAGTATAGATTCGTAATTTGTAGAAATATGAAAGCATTTGTTAAAAGATTTAAAGTTCTGATACTTGCAACGCTTATCAGCGGATATGCAGTTATTTCCTACAGCTTTGTAGATAATTATTTCGAAGTATCCAAAAACCTGGATATTTTCGCCACATTATTTCGCGAGCTGAATATCTATTATGTAGATGAAACCAATCCGGGTGAACTCATGAAAAAAGGGATAGACGATATGCTTCAATCCCTGGATCCTTACACTAATTACATTCCTGAATCAGAAATAGAAGATTACCGTTATATGACCACAGGCCAGTATGGAGGTATTGGTGCGCTTATCCGTCAGCAGGGAGATTTTGTGGTAATATCCGAGCCTTATGAAGGTTATCCCGCACAGGAAGCGGATTTACGCGCAGGAGATAAAATTCTGAAAATTAATGATGTGGATACCAAAGGAAAAAAAACAGATGATGTTAGTAAAATATTAAAAGGGCAACCCAGCACATCTATTAAACTGATCATAGAACGTGAAGGTGAAAAGAAACCACTTGAAAAATTGATCAATCGTGAAGAAATAAAAATTAAAAGTGTTTCTTATTCCGGAATGTTAACACCGAATATTGGTTATATAAAACTTACCGGATTCACGGAAAATGCCGGAAATGAAGTGAAGGAAGCATTATTGACTTTAAAGAAGAATCCTGAATTAAGATCGTTGGTGTTTGATTTGCGCGGAAATCCCGGAGGATTGCTTAAAGAAGCTATTGATATTGTAAACTTATTTGCAGATAAAGGAACTGATATAGTGAGCACAAGAGGTAAAGTAAAAGATTGGGATAAAGTATACAAAGCAGATAAAGTACCGGTTGATCTTACAATTCCTATTGCAGTACTTGTTGATCGCGGTTCTGCATCTGCATCGGAGATCGTTTCGGGCTCTTTCCAGGACTTGGATAGAGCAGTAGTGATCGGTCAAAGATCCTATGGTAAAGGATTGGTACAGCAAACGCGTCCACTAAGCTATAATGCACAACTAAAAGTTACGGTGGCGAAATATTATACTCCAAGCGGTCGCTGTATTCAGTCATTGGACTATTCACATCATAATGAGGACGGAAGCGTATACAAAGTGCCTGATTCATTAATGTCGGCATTTAAAACCAGGAATGGCCGTATCGTTTATGATGGTGGAGGTATTGCTCCTGATATTACCATAGAGCCTCAGAAATATAGTAATATCCTGGAGAGCCTGGTAACTAAAAATCTGATATTCGATTTCGCTACCAAATACCGTGTTGCCCATTCAACTATTGTTGCTGCTAAAGAATTCAAATTAACAGATGCTGAATATGATGAATTTGTTGTTTTTCTGAATGGCAAGGAATACGATTATACCACTAGAACAGAAAAAGCTCTGGAAGAATTAAAAAATGATGCAAAAGAAGATAAAACACTGGATGTGATCAACACAGATCTTGAAGAATTAAAAACGAAGCTGGCGCACAACAAAAAGGAAGACCTGGTCAAGTATAAACCTGAGATCAAACAATTTTTAGAAGAAGAGATCGCCTCCCGTTACTATTTTCAAAATGGAAGATTGGAAGCGTCATTGAAGCAAGATCCCGAATTGAAGGAGGCTATGGCCGTTCTGAATGATGGTGATAAATACAAAAAAGTATTAACGACCATCGTTAAAGCAGAAAAGCCTGCCTATAATGCGAATAAAGAAAAGTCCAAAGATTTGAGAGAACAGGGAAATAATGTGAAAGAAAATTAAAACGTGTTTTGATTAATTTAAAGGCCCCATTTGCCTTAATTACGCAAGTCTAAGTTTAGGGAGCAAAATTGAAAAAGGACGCTGAATACAGCGTCCTTTTTTGACTTCATATAGATTTTCGTCACTGAATTGAACATAAATTCGTATCTTTAATATCAAAATCATCACTTTTCAGGTTTGGATACATTAAAATTTCAAGACAGTATTATCCTTTTTCAAAATGGAGTTATTCGTAAGCAACATGATTCTCTTGCTTTTAAAGGAACCTTGGTGGATTCTTTGAATAATGTTATAAAAAAAGGAGGTCAACAAGCTGTTGAAATGGGGAATTATGATTGGTGTGAGGAGAAATTCTTTCACATTCTGCATCAGGTACGAATATTGATGTTTACTGAAGAAAGTATAGTTCTTTTGTTCTCATGTAGCTTTTTAGGTCTTGTTATTGTATCACTAGATTGGTTAAGTTTTTGGGCGGCAGGAAATGACACTACTAAATTGTCTTTTTTATCGTTAAAGTATTCAGGGAAAAGAGCAATTATTTTAAACTATTTATTATGGGGAATTGGAGCTGGTTTAATTGCATATCTGACATCTGCAATGGGAATATTTAAAAGTAATTTTGCCTCTTGTGCGATAATTTCAGTTAGTTGGCCAACAATTTTCCCAAAACTGGTTAAAAAATTAAATAAATCGGCTGAGGACGAAGTAGAACAAACAATAACATAAGCGATGAGCGTATTATATTTTTTAGGATATAGGTCATTTAAATCTGAAATAGAAATCAAACAAATTGTTTTGGATTTTATTAGAGTTTCGCATTCCAATCTTTCAAATACTCAACACGTGGAAGAAAATTTACAAGTTGCTAATTCTTCTAATTTGAATCTATTAGATATTCATACATTAAAAATATTACAAACATCTAAACAACAAACTTGGATTGTTTTAGCTGAAAACTATTTGTACTGTTTATTAGATGATATTTCAGTAGATATCCAAAGAAGTTCAACAGAACTTATAAAATGGAGAGCTAAGGTTGGCGATATTAAAAACCACATTACTGTAAGACCTTCTACCAAAAATTCTGAAAAATATGGACTTATAGATTTTGGAACAAAACATAAAAATTGGTATTTTTCTAAAAGCCTATTAAATGATGAAGAAATGGCAGAAAGCCATATCAATAATCTAGTTGGAGCTACCTAAGTTAATGCTTATTCCAACTGCTTGATTCTAAATTAATATTATCAAGTTCCATCCATTAACTTCTCGTAGAGAATGTCCTCCTCATAAAAGACAAATTGGTCATTTATATAAGCACAGGATACATTAATAAATATATACTGGAACTCTCGTAACCTGGCATTTAACCTCAGCTGTGGCACATCCTTTTTAAACAATATAACCATAGCTCGGAAAATATTATTAGCTAGAGCTGCAGCAATCATAAATACTGCATTTTCATTCATATTCATAAACGGGGGAAGTCTCCATCCGAAATCCTGTTTTAAAAAGGAAAATTTCCTTTCTGCATTTCCTCGCTTGTTATATTCAAGAATAATTTCTTCAGAAGTTTTATCTTCATCATTCGTAATAAAAAATTTATATAAATATCCGTCTATTTCTTTCCAATGTATATCCTTATATGTTTTACCTGGTTCTTTCAACATTTTTTTTGCTGATAGATTTTTCATTTTTTCATTAATAGAATTTTTTCTTTCCCATTCTCCCGTATCAATTTTTTTCTGTGTTTGAGAAGTTGGTATTCTCATAGCAACAACTCTCCAGGTTTTTGACACACGTTTTTCAACAGGCAAATCAAACATTTTATAAGGTATATCGGCAATCTCGCAATCCCAGAAAAAATTTGCGGTTTCTATTTGAGTTTTTCTCCAGGTATTACATTTTTTTAATTCCACTTTAAATGTTTCCATTTTCCTTTGAAAAGGAAATCGGACATTGAACTTAATGCCTTTTGCATCAAGCATTTCAAAAACCTCTTTGTTATATCCTGCAGCATCACTTATAACGCGACCAATCCTTATTTTAGATTCTTCCAACAGGTTCAAACAATTTTCTAAACATTGTTTAATTTGAAAACTTGGTGCGGCATTTCCATTTCTCATGCTGATGAAGACAGGCAGGTCCCCTATTAAACAAACCATTGGATTAAAGCCAATTTTTGCCCCTTCAATTTTTCCAGTGCTATCTAATTTCCTTATAGCACCCCTACATTCAGTAGCAATAAATGTGGCATCAATATCAAGTGTATAGGCAGGCCCTTCTTTAAGAGCACCTGCTCTTTTGGTGGCTTTAATAAGCATTCGGTTCATTGGAATGTTATCGTTATAATCTGCATGTGTAACTCGAACTTTTTTCTTACTTGAAACAGTACTTGCAGCTACAGTTGCAGTTGCAAGTTTTTTCATCACTCTTCCGAGTGTATCATGACTCGGTAATTTTAATCCAGGAATAATTGACAATTTCTTTTTGAGCTTTGTAACATGGTCCAATCTTGTCCCACCGCAAAGTGAAGTCAATACCCAGGCAATGAGTCCGTCTTCGTACCCATACTGAGCTTGCTTTTTCCTTGTTCCCAAAGTGGAACGGATGAGCTGTGGGATTCCGAAGTCTTTTATTTTCTTCAGAATCGGCACAGCCCCTCCAAAAGGAGAAATTTTCATATTTGACCTTCTTGCGCTCACTCTTTTTTCACAAACATGTTTTGATTCATATATACAATAGGTTCTAAAAACAGAAAAAAAGAAAACTGGTTAAACTTAACGCTGATTATCAATGAGTTAAGTTTTTAACAATACAATTTCATACCCCTTCCTATTAGAGGTCATGGTTTTAGAAAAAAAGAAAGTTGTTGAAAAAAATTTAAGGGCGAGAAATTCTGCTATTTACAAGCTGAATAATATTTTTTGAAATGACGGGTCCATTGGAATTTTCTGAAAGTTTTTCGCCACCAAAGAGATGTAAATACTGCAGCCCCTCCACATCAAAAAGATGGCTAAACTCAAACAGGTTCAATCCGAAGAAATCAATTGCAGCTTCAACAGTTCCATTTTCTTCATTAATCCCTTCCCACATTGGATTTCCATATTTCTCTGTGAAAAACCAGTCATCGAAAATGCCTGGGAGCTCTTCAAACACCCATTCGTGGTATTTTATCTTGTAATGTGTTCTTTTTTTTATTTCTAAATTGACCAGGTTTACTGTTCCGAATAATCCCATTTCAGGATGTTGTTTTATTACTGCTAAATGTTTAGCAAACGTCAATAGACGTTGATTATAAATGTTTCTCATAGTTAGTTGTTTTTTTTTAGTTGTAATTAAAATGATGTAAATGTCTCCAGAGTACCTCTTCCCATAATGGTTTTGGAACTGTTGGATTTCGATTTTTAATTTCTCTCCAATCGACTTCTTCGCCTTCTCTTTTCTCTTCAAACAAATCACACAAGCAAAGCCAGATATGTTTATCAATGTGAATTGGTTTAAAATTTATTTGATTGTCATTTCCTTTTTTCATAGTTCCTCCTCTAAAAAATTATTGTTTTGATAAAGAACATCCTGTCTTATGTATGTGAATGCTCTCTTGGCATCAGCTACAGCTTCATTTACAGCTGCCTCATCATTTGAAAAAATGTCATTGAAGATTCTAAATAGTTGTTTTTGGGTGTTCATGATTGTTTGTTTTTTTGAGTCCCAGACTCGTTAGGATTATTATTAAACCGCAACAAGGAAGCGCAAAGAAGCCCCACGCCCCTTTTTCGCTTCAGGGAAGTATCTGCAAACTATGTCACTAATTTGCAGACATAAGTTTCCCACGAACGGTTAGGTTCCTTGTTTGGTTTTTAGTAAAAAGTTTTAGGTATTAAATTGCCTGACGAAGTTCAAGCATTGATATTTCGGGGATAGAGGTCGATATCCCACGCATTGAGCCATACATTTCAAGAGTGCTAGTAAGCATTTCCTGAAGATGTTGTTCACGGATTTTCCACAAAGTGGTTAGTTTTTTTCTTTCGTCTTGAAAAGTTTGTTCAAGAACTTTAAAACATTTCAATACATGTTCTACCTGGTTCAGAAATTCAGTAGATGTCAAGAATTGAAATAATTTTTCTTTTGTATCATCGGAATGCTTTGTTTGAAGTATCTCAAAAGCTTTTACGAATATATAACGCAATACCAGAACTAGCTGCTTAATAGCTTCGGGTTCGAACAAGCAAATCCATACACCATCCTTTATTCCAAAGTTTCCTGAAATATCACTCGGCATTTTTGAAGTAATAATTACAGTAGCATCACATTTTGCCTGCAGGTTATCCTTTTTGAGTTTATCAATCCAACCTTCAGAAAAATTAGCAACCCGTTTACTTTCAAATAAAATGGTTCCTATTGTGATACCATTCATTCGAACATGCTGAGTACAATCTGCCCCATTCTTTCCTTTTGGCACTGGTTCAATTAGGTCAGCAGGAAAAGATGTAGCAAGAATAGATTCTAATTCCAGCTCCTGGACTTCTCCAATCATCTGCTGTGAACTGTTTTCCAGTTTCTGTCGAATTTTTAAAAGCTGTTCTTTTAAATCAGAAATAAGTTTTTCTTTTGTTTTAATTGTAAGATTAGATTCCTGTTGAACCTGCTTACGTATTTCATTTCGAGCCTTTTCCAGGTCATGGGAAAGTCCTTCTTCTCGTAAACGAAGTTCATCCTCAAATTCTTTTTTAATAGAATTTTTGAAATCTTTTAATACAAGTTCATCCAGTGGGATTGAACTTTGGCAATTGGGACACTTCACTGTTGTTTTCATTTGTCTTTTTGGTTTTTAGGTTAAACATTAATTTATGGCTCACCATTTTATTGGTGAACTTTTAATTATTAAATAAATTATTTGGTTAACCTCATTGCCAAGTGACATGGAATGAGTTTTTAATTGTGGGGACGAAACACCAATAAATTGGGGTTTCGTTATATTATACGTAAATAGAACTTAAAAGTTTCATTTTGTTCGAACTTTTTTTATATTTGTTATTATTTTATTAAATAAAGGTTTAATAAAAATGACAGATGAAAAGTATTTAAAAGCCTTAGGAGAAAGGATTGTAGACCTTAGAAAGGCAAAAGGAATGACTCAAACAGACCTAGCCGAAAAAATAGGGGTAAAATTCCCAATGGTGGGGAGAATAGAACGAGGAGCCGTCAATCCTACAATAAATACGTTGCGCAAATTTGCCAATGCATTGGGAGTGTCGGTCAGTGAATTGATAAATATTTGATTTTTTCGAAATATTTATGTGAAACGATAATTATGTGCTCTGTTTTTTATAAATGTGGTTCGCCAGAAAGATATACTGATGTAGTTAAACTATGGAAAAAAAGAAAAGAAACAGACGATAAAATAGTTCTCACTCAGTTTTTTCTGGCGGAATTAAATGGTCTCCACTTTTTATCCCAACCCGAATCAGAAGAACTCATTGATTGGGTAATCACTAAATGTGAGCACTGGTATGATAACCATGTTTCTTTTGCTAAGAACGTTTTGAATATCGAGCCGCTCGTATAAAAAAAATGAAATTATTAAGACGAGCCTGAAACTCTTCTCTTGCTTCCACTTCGGGTAACTCAAGTAGTTTTGTGTAATCATTACCCTGTCTAATTTTTATCTCATCAAAAAAATCGGTTCGTTTTTCATTTCTTTCCTTTTCGTTGAACTGAAAATATTCGCATATTTTTTCGAATAGATAAAATGCAACCCCATCAAGATTTTTTTCTTTAAAACAAGGTAACAATTCATCAGACCAGTATTTATCTGAAACAACAACGAATTGCCTGGGAAGATTTTTCGAGAGAATTAAGCATCGCTCTCCACATCGCTTACTCGCCTCGTCATATGAATAAAAAACTCCTATATAATCATGTAAGTCATACTCGGAATTATATCTACTGCCAACAAAAATTATTTCGTCCTTCACTTCATCAGGATTAATAAACTCTCGTTTGACATAAGCAATCTTTGATTTGTCTTTTGCCTTATCGGCTTCTTCCTTTGTAAAAAAAAGACCAGCATAATCATTCACGCCAAATCTTTCCTCAATCAAAACAAATAATTCCATGGCATATTATTTTTAAGGATTATCAGAGAAATATTTAGGACTCAATGGCTTTTTCATTTATCCGTAGTATTTTTAAAAACCTTTCCCACTCACCTTCTTTATATGCTGGAGGAGTTTGAGTGCCAGGCATTCTATTAAAAACGAATAATAAATCTTCATCGCTAATAGTACGTGGATTTGTCAAATCAATAACGCCATTCCATATTTTACATATAGCGACTTCGGGGTAACATTTGGCTCTTTCTTTATAAAGTGCATCCCACTCTTCTATTTTCAACTCTTCTTCTCCATCTCCGCAGCTATCCCATCTTCCCAATTGATGAGTCTGGTTTAATTCAAAAGGTTTTGTTCCATCAACTATTATATTATTTGGCACTATTTTTCCTGAACGTTGATACCATTCTGCCGCTGTAGAGTGAGATTTTTCTGTTTTTTCAATTACTTCTAGAATTGCTACTAATTTTTTTACTCCAAGAAATTTCTTATTTGTAGTGTATACAACAATATCACCCTTTTGAAGTTTTTTTGAAAATCCAGGACGACATAATCCTGTAATTGCAGGATATTCGTTTTGAAAATCTGGCTCTCTACGACAAGAGCCATCAATGAAAGGTAGGAGGCGACTATTGTTGGTTACCGCTTCCTTTCCAGCTGCTGAACAACAAAGAGGATAAAATGAAGTAAAATACTGTGCCATTAAAACTGTGTCTTGATTTAATCAAATCTACGAAAATAGAAATAATAAATACCATTTTTTATTGGTCAGTGTTACAAATATCTATCTACATAATTTCATTCATCTAAAAACCCCATCTGTGTGTTAACATAAACATCAACCACTTTAGAAATAAATTGTTCAGGAGTAATATTTTTTGTCTGAGCACATTTTAAATAAACATCAGTGAGATATTCGGGTGTTTTAATTGTAACAGCCATAAATTCCAAGTTCATATTTTCAAAATAAAAAAAATCTGAATGCTTTGTTCCATAATGAAAACAAACTTCTCTAGGGACAATACATCCTCCACGTTTTGTGTATCGCTTCTTATCACTGATGTAGCCAATGATTGGAACATTATTGTTCTTTAATAAGTAATGGTTGCCACTAATGGCTCTAATTTCAATCGGTACAAATAATTCTCGATGTTTTTTCATCCTTGGTTTTAAATAATACCATTAAAAAAAATTATCTGCCAAATCGAACTTCGTAAACGCTACCGTTATATATGAAATACCTGTACCACAATTCGTTTGCAGTTAACTTGTAAATCTTGCCTCGACACATTTTCGCTGAAATATTGGAAGTCATTATAAGGCTGTCTCCCGCTGTATAAATGCCATTATCAGAGTTTGATGCTGGTGGTGAACCCATTTGTGCATAACTCCAAGTCGCATTATATGAACCAGCACTTGCAAAAGTTAATTGTCTGCTCCCTGATGAAGAGATTGAAATTGTATCTGCTTCAGTTGGAGCCGTGTTCCCATCATTACATCCATACAACTTTACCCATGTCCAGGTTCCAACGATACTTGCTGTTGGTGGGTTAGATGTTGGAGCTGGTGTACTTGATTTTTCTTTTTTACAACTGATTATAGTTACAGCAACTAAACAGATAAGAACGAAAATTAGATTTGTTTTTTTCATGTTGTTTGGTGTTTTTGGTTTATTAGTCTTTTATCTTTTGATTAAGTACACTATGTAATCTGGATTTGTTGTTACATAACCATGATTAGAATTATTACTGGCCTTCAATCTGAATTCATTTCCACTTGCGGTTGCTTCAAACGCACCATATCGTAATGTACTGGTATTGTCATATCCAGAGTACGATATCGTTGAACCAGAGTATGTCGCATCAAACGCATATTCATAAATACCGTTATTATCAAAGTCTTCAAAATATTGAGTTGCCGTGAATTTGATTTTATAATCACAGGTGGAAGTACCTCCATTCCAAACTCCATTATTATAATATTGATTCCCGTATACAGTCCAAACACCTGACAAGGATGTGGCAAGAGAGGCATTTGTTGTCGGTGGCGTAGTTGGTTGAGGCTGTGTCGTTTTTTCTTTTTTGCAGCTGCTAACTACAGTTATAAAAATTAGAACGAGGATTAGGTTTGTTTTTTTCATCGGTTTTTTTTAATGATGTAAAGATAAATATATTTTCTAAATTAGCACTAATTAATGCTATACTTAATAGTGCTAATATAAGAAGTGCTAAACTCTTAAAATTGATGGTGCAAAAACCATTAGTTTTATGAAGAAGAAGATAGCCAAGACCAAGAAGCAAAAGCCGAAAGCGGTCTTATTATTAGCCAAAAGGATTAAACAATTGCGAATAGATAAGGGTTATACAAGTCAGGAAACCTTTGCTTATGACAATGATTATACCCTGAGCTATTATTCACGGATTGAAAGAGGGGAGGATATACGGTTTACTAGCCTGATAAGGGTATGTAAAGCTCTGGGTGTAGATTTGGAAACGTTATTTTCAAAAGGATTTGAAGGTTTAAAGTAGTATTATTTTACAACCGTTGTTCCTTTTCCATTTAATTCAGCTGTAACTTTTTCAGCAGCTAAACGAGATTCTGTTGTAGTATCAAGCATAGATTGTATATAATTACCGTAAATTTGGAGAATATAGAATATTACGCTATATTTATTAATATACTTTTATAGATATTTATTTATGAATCCGTTAGATTTTTTTCCATATCACAACCGCCATATTACCTTTGAATACAGAGGTGAAACAAAGCATGGTGTTGTTATTGATTCTATTCCTTATAATTTAAAAAGGTTCTCTACTGAATATATTTTTATTCCAACTCCAAAAATGAAGAGCTGGAAAGATGCCCAAGACCGAAGAGATAAGAATGAAATGGAAAAATATGAAGAAAAGATTGATATTTTAGATATTAAAAATCCATCCTTTGTAAGACACGTTAATTCTTAATTAATGAAGCTGTTAGAGCTATTCCAGGATGACATAATTCGCCTTCCTATTTATCAAACCGAAAAAAGTCCAAGTTTTAGAAAAGAACTTTTTGATAGACTTGATATATATAAAAGTAAAATTGACCTTCTTGATTTTTCTGAACTTACAGGCATATTTTCCCCTACTTCCGAAAAAGCATTAGTTGCAAATTTAATTGATGGGATTAAAAAGTCAATTGACCTCTATCTAGATGGATATCCATTTGAATCGTATACTGAGTTAAAAAACTCACTTAACATGGGTATATTCTCGCATTTTAGCAATAATACTTTAGATACTGGGCAATGCGTATTTAGACTACGAAGACAATCTGGAAATTACCCTCTATCGCAAAAAGAATTATTTCATATTCCATTTCATAGCCGCATTAAAGTTGATACCCAACGGTATAGCATTCCTGGTTTTCCTTCCTTATATGCTGCAAATTCGATATACGTGGCCTGGGAGGAATTAGGACGATTACCAATAGAAGAGCTTCAGGCAGCTAAGTTAAATGCTATTCACCCAATTTCTTTTTTTGATTTGACAACAGACATTTATTTAGATGGTGTTGATTTGTCAGCAAAAGACCCAATTGACCTATGGAAACACTTAATAATATGGCCTTTAATAGCCTCTTGTTCTATTAAGGTCAAAGACCGAAAGGCTCCTTTTAAGCCAGAGTATATTATTCCTCAGCTAATGCTGCAGATTATTAGAGCTGAGAAAAAATGGGATGGTATAAGATTCTCCTCTACGCATATTGACCGTAATATTATGAAAAAGGCTCAGGGAACTTTCTATAACTATGTTTTACCAGTAAAGGATAATAAAGATAGTGGTTATTGTGACGAATTATGTAAAATGTTCCAAATGTCTGATGTCCTGTCATGGCAAATAGCAGAGGTTTTTCTAAAACCTTCTGGCACTGCTATAATAGCAGCAGGTGTAGATAATACCCCATATCAGGTTCAGACTATTGAATTAATTCCTGATAAACCATTAGCCTACCAATACTCAGTTTTTGGAAATTTAGAGAAAATGCTAAATTCCAACCCCACAACCTTAATTTCGGTTATTTAGAATAAAAAAACACCTAATTTTGCAATGCATCCCCATGCATTTATTTTCTGTTTAAAATGAATAAGGTAAGAACATCAGTAGCAGAAATGTTTATTGATGAAGATGACATTCTACGCATTAAAATCCTCAAAGGAGTCCATGTTACACTCGAAAAATCAAAGGAATATTACCAAGCGTCCAACCAATTAACAAAGAATAATAAGGTTTTGGTTATGGTTGATGCCAGTCAGGATTATACAATAACCGATGAAGCAAAAGAATATGGTGCAAGTGAAGAAGTCTCAAAAAATAGAATAGCTGTTGCAATTGTTACCAACTCAATCGCAAATAGATTGACGGTTAACCTGTATATCAAGTTTTACAAACCAATAGTTCCTACAAAAATGTTTTCCGAGGAACAAGCTGCTTTAAAATGGCTTAAAACATTCTTTATAATGCCTGGTGATAAATTTAATCGCCCTAAGAAAAAGTAGTTTAAGCCCAAAACCCCCTTTTTCTTTAGATTTAAAAGAAGCTGATATTTATCATACCCAAAGCATTTATTTGGGCGGATATTTGCACTTTAAACCGCAAATTATCGCCAATGAAAATTAGGCAAATCGCAAAAATGTCCAAGAAAATTACAATAAAATCAGTTATAACATGTATTCATTGCGGTCATAAGAAAGAAGAAATTATGCCACAATACACTTCTCAAACCGCTTACAAGTGCAATAACTGTGGTGTTATTATTACAGTAAAACAAGGGGATTGTTGCATTTATTGTACTTATGGGAGTGTTCCCTGTCCAGCAGCACAAAGAACTGGTTAAAACAAAATTCCCGTTTTTTTACATCAAAAAGCCCATAAACTTGTTTGTTTATGGGCTTTTTACTAATTTACCCCAGACTTGCGTAATTAAGGCCATTTGGGGCCTTTTTTATTACAATAATTACTTTACAATATATTTGCAGTAGTTTCGTTACACTTTAAATTAATCATTTGTGAGATCACGATTACCCTCAACGTATCACCATCACATCTATGTTTTTGCGCTTATCATTTTGGTAATCGGACTACCGGTATCAAAGTTTTTGATGAGTCTCTCACAAATTATCCTAACCTGCAACTGGTTATTAGAAGGCGATCTGAAAAACAAGTTCAGCAGTTTTTTTAAAAATAAGCCTGCGATTATTGTAAGTTCAGTTTTAATTTTACATTTTTTAGGGCTATTTTATACCGCAGATTTTTCCTACGCATTTAAAGATATCCGAATCAAAGCTCCTTTACTTGTACTGCCCCTCATCATTTCAACATAAAAACCTTTGTCAAAAAAAATATTTGATGTCATTCTGCAATTCTTTATTGCGGCAATTATTTTTGGAACAATTGTCAGTACATTCATATTAACTGATATAATTCATCGCGATATAGTAGACATCAGAAGAGCTTCCATTTTTATTTCCCATATTCGTTTTGCATTGCTTATTTGCATCGCTATATTTATTTGTGGTTATTTTATTTATAATGAATTTAAAAGTTTCCGCAAATTTTTATGGGGAACGATCTTATTATGGCTGGTACTGTTCTTAATACTGATGGAATCAGTTACAGGGCTATCAGTATTGATGATCACCCTGTTTATATTAATGGTGTATATCATTATCAGATCATCCAATAAAATT
>JBQTHQ010000098.1:0-44404 GCA_052389695.1 Bacteroidota bacterium
GTTTCGGGACGTGGAATCAAAACGTGTTTATTTACTTTTATTTTTAATCCATAAAAATCCGTCTTACCTATAATATACTGAATGGGTTTATGTTTTTTCAGATCCTTTACAGCAAAATTAAATCTTAATAATTCTGATTCATTTATTGTTTCATCCTTTCTTAAGATGAGTTCCGAACGCTTTATATTCAGATATTCTTCAAAACAATATCCAACGATCGTTTCAAGTTCTTCTTTTTCATATACATCTTTTAATTCTTCATGAAAGAACCGGATAATATCTTTTATTTTATTGGAGGTGATCCGCATCCCCCTAGTTAATTTTATAGATATAACTGGTTTGATTTTTATTAACGGGATTCAGCCAATGCATTAATTTATCTATATAACTAGGTTCAATAGTAGTTTTATAGGTAAGTGCAGGAAAATATTTTTTCAGATCGGCAACACGTTTATCAATATTTTCTTCCTGCATAAAAACCACATAATTAGGCTTGTACTGAAGAGGCATTGCTGAATATTGTTCATAAAATACGGATGCCGGTTTAAGCTTTGTAATTCCATAAACGGGCCCCCATTTCTGGAGATAAAATAAAGGAGGCATGATAAAATCATCACGATTACTATCCTCAATGGCAACGTAGCTGACATCGCCTTGTGCGGCAATGTAAGTCATTGATTCAACCCTGTTTTTTTTGCTATATGCAAATGAAACAACTGATATGGCAATAAAATTCAATGACCAGAAAAATATCCAACAATTTTTAAGCGCTTTTTTATGTGATTGCCAATAATTTGATTGTGCTACAAATTCATCCCAGCCAATATATCCAAGTATGATTATAAATGGAATAATGGGGAAAATAAAGCGTTCTTGTTTATTAGGGAAATAAGAATGGAATATCAGAAAAATAAAAGCCGGAAGAAATAATAACAAATGTTTTTTCCAGCTGCGCAAGAACCCAAAAAACAAAAATAAACTAATTGGAGGCAGTAAGATACCTGCTATTAATAGCAAATACATATACCATTGCTGAATAATGTAGGCTTGTGCATTTTCAATATTATAACGCACATACTCCTTGAATTCCATAAAAGGCTGCCCCCAGATAAAATAATCTGTAATGCCTTGTGTGCCTGCAGCTACAATCAAAAATACGATACCTAATGCAGTGGCTTCCTTTATACGTTTTAAAAATAATAATGCTAAACCAACACCACCTGTAAACATGAGTGTTTGAAAGCGGACAGAAAAAGCTATTCCTAAGAATATCCCTGCCCATATGTATGGGCTTATTCGCTTTTCATCTTCATGTTTTATAATGATCCAGGTAGCATATATTAATGGAGCAATGCATACAAATTCAACCAGGTTCCGTACACTCATAAAAGGCATCATCCAGAAAAAAGCCAATAATAAACCTACCATTTTTGCCTGCTTTTCACCAGCCACCTTAGCTGTTATTTTATATCCGCAATACACAGTTACCAATGATAGCAAAGCATGTAACAGCCTGATTAAATACATTTGGCTTTGAGCGTTGGTAATACCAATTGATTTAAAAAACAGAAATAAAAAGTAATGTAATCCCGGATAAAAAAAGCTATGACCCGAAGGAGTTTGCTGCGGAACGCCTTCATCGGGCAGCCAGTTATTATAGTCAAACCCATCAACCCATGATTTTGATGCTTCAATGACTAGGAAATGGTCATCGTGCATTCCATAACCTTTTGAAAAAATCACCGACAGCAGGCGAACAAAAAATGCAGTGAATAGAATAAACACCAAGGGTTTTTCATTCCAGATACGTTTTATCAAATCCATAATTTTTTTCTTACAAAAATACTGATTAAAAAATCACAATCTGATTTATTAGCTTAATTTTGAAAACAAAATGAACATTCACGAAACATACATGCAAAGCTGCCTTGAACTTGCAATTAAAGGCTTGGGCAATGTTTCGCCTAATCCTATGGTGGGCTGTGTTGTGGTATGTGACGGGAAAATAATAGGGGAAGGATATCATCAGCGTTACGGAGCAGCTCATGCGGAAGTAAATGCGATCCAATCGGTTGAAAATAAAGAATTATTAAAAAGATCTACTCTTTATGTAAACCTGGAGCCTTGTTCCCATTTCGGAAAAACTCCTCCCTGCGCCGATCTTATCATTGAACACAAAATCCCCTTCGTTGTTATAGGCAGTATTGACACAAGCGCATTGGTTTCAGGGAAAGGAATTGAAAAACTTATCAAAGCCAAAATAGATGTAAAAACAGGTGTTTTGGAAACCCAATGCAAGGAATTAAACAAACGATTTTTTACTTTTCATGAAAAAAACCGGCCTTAAATTATTTTGAAATGGGCGCAATCTGCTGATGGGTTTATTGATGCTAAAAGAAGTGAATCGGCCGCAGGAAAACCTTTACAGATCAGTAACCCTGATTCTAAAAAATTACTTCATCAATGGAGAAGTGAAGAGCAGGCCATTATGGTGGGGACCAATACCGCCTTACTTGATAATCCACAATTAACGGTGCGTGAAGTAAAAGGCATCAATCCCTTGCGTATTACAATTGACAAATGGCTTCGTATTCCAAAAGAATATCATTTGTTTGATAAAAGCACCCCAACACTTGTGTTTACTGCTACTGAAGCCGTATCTTCAAGTAACCTTGAATACATGAAGATCGATTTTGAAAAAGCAATAGTTCCCCAAATATTAAAAGAATTAAGAAATCGAAACATTAATTCATTATTAGTTGAAGGAGGAGAACAATTACTCAACAGTTTTATAAGCGCTGATATGTGGGATGAAGCACGTATTTTTGTTTCAGAAAAAAAGATAAAAAAAGGTGTGAACGCTCCACATATAAAAATGGATCCTGTAAACAAAAAGAGTATCAATGAAGATATTTTATTAACTTATATCAATCATTAATAAAAATGCGATTATGGTCACTGCACCCAAAATATCTTGATTCCAAAGGACTTGTAGCGCTTTGGCGGGAAACACTTTTGGCAAAACACGTTCTGGAAGGGAAAACAAAAGGATATAAAAATCATCCCCAATTAAACCGTTTTAAAAAAATAAAAAATCCTGTTAACTCCATCAATTATTATTTATCTGTTGTTTATATGGAAGCTGAAAAAAGAAAATATACTTTCGATAAAAAGAAAATCGACTGGGATTTTAAAAGCTCAAAAATTGCAGTTACTTCGGGGCAGTTAAACTATGAATTTCAACATTTGAAAAAAAATTGTTCAAAAGAGATGAACTTAAATTTAAAGAAATAAACAAAACAATTACTATTGATTCGCACCCTATGTTCAAGGTAAAAGAAGGAACTGTGGAAGAATGGGAAATTATTAATTAACTGTTAAATTGAACTCAAAGTATATAATAGTTGTTGGCGGTGGCGCCGCAGGATTTTTCGCAGCGATCAATGCAGCTCAATTACATAAAAACTGCACTGTTACCATATTAGAAAAAAATTCCAAATTACTTTCTAAAGTGCGGGTATCGGGTGGAGGCCGATGTAATATTACACATGCTTGTTTTGATAATGGAGCATTAGTAAAAAATTATCCTCGTGGTGAAAAGGAATTACGTAATGCATTCGGCAGATTTACAACAACAGATACCATCAATTGGTTTGAACAACGTGGTGTAAAATTAAAAACGGAAGCCGATGGAAGAATGTTCCCTGTGACAGATCAGTCGCAAACCATTATTGATTGCCTGATGCATGAAGCTGAACGGGCAGGAGTAAAAATAAAAATGAATGTTGATATACTGGAGATACAAAAAACTGAAGATCAATTTCTTCTGAAATCAAATATCGGCATCACATTTACATGCGATAAACTCATTATTGCTACAGGTGGGAATCCAAAAGAAGCCGCTTATGACTGGCTGAAAAAATTAGGACATACTATTATTAAGCCTGTTCCTTCCTTGTTCACATTTAATATTCCGAATAATCCAATTACACAACTAATGGGTGTTTCAGTTCCTCATGCAAAAGTGCGGATAACCAATGCAAAAATAGAAACAGAAGGCCCTTTGTTGATCACGCACTGGGGATTGAGCGGACCTGCAATTTTAAAAGTATCAGCCTGGGGAGCACGACAATTGAATGAGCTGGACTATAACTTTACTGCAATTATTAATTGGCTCCCAAAGTATACGGAAGAAAAATTGCGGATAGAATTTATAGAGCAACGTAATGAAAATCCGACTAAATTAATGTTAAATAATTGTCCGGTCGAATTACCTAAACGGCTTTGGGAATTCCTTCTGAAAAAAGCAGATATTCCTGATACGACACGTTGGGCAGATCTTCCCAAAAAAAATGCCAATGTACTTATTAATACAATCATCAATGATGAATACAATGTAGCTGGTAAAACCACATTTAAAGAAGAATTTGTTACCTGCGGGGGAATCAGCTTAAAAGAAATAAATTTTACTACCATGCAAAGTAAAATTATGGCGGGCCTGTATTTTGCAGGAGAAATTTTAGATATAGATGGTATTACAGGCGGATTTAATTTCCAGAATGCCTGGAGTACCGGATGGGTAGCTGCACAAAATATTAATTCTTAAATTTAATGTATATACATTAAATACGAATGTATTAATCAGATATATTTTCTTATATTTGTACAATACCTTGGCTTATGGAACTCGAAAAGGAATTAAAACAAAACAAAAGTTTTAGCAGCGAATATCAAAAGATGATCGTTAATATACTTTTTACTAATAGTTGGTTGAATGCCCAACAAAGTAAAATATTTAAACCTTACGACATTTCTCCCCAACAATATAATATTTTGCGCATTCTTCGCGGACAATTGCCTAACCCTGCTTCGGTTAGTTTATTGCAAGACAGAATGATCGATAAAATGTCAAATGCATCCCGACTGGTTGATAAGCTTAAGCTTAAAAAATTAGTTGAACGAAAAGAATGTAAAACCGACCGCAGACAAGTAGATATCGTAATTACCACTAAAGGATTAGAATTATTGAAAACAATAACTAAAGATCTGGAGGCATCTGAAAACAATTTTAAATCCATTAGCGTAAATGAAGCGAAGGAATTGAATCGCATTTTAGATAAATTGAGAGATTAAAAAAATTTGAATAAATATATGTATATACATATATTTAGATGTATGAAATGACTGTAGAGAAACATATAACACCCGCATTATTTGTGAGTCACGGCTCCCCAATGAATGCAATTGCAACTAACGCTTATACCAACGATCTTAGAAAAATTGGAGAACAGTTAAAAGAGGTAAAGACTATACTGGTAATATCAGCACATTGGGAAACAAGTGGATTGTTTATTACAGCTGCTGAAAACCTTTCGACTTATCATGACTTCAGAGGCTTTCCAAATGAACTTTTTGCTGTTGAGTACCCTGTGAAAGGAGCAATAGATCTAATACCTGTAATAGAGAATTTAATTAATGAGCCTCTTCAACGTGATAGCAAACGCGGGCTTGATCATGGTGCATGGAGCATGCTGGTACACCTGTTTCCTGAAGCGAATATTCCTGTTCTACAATTGAGTTTAGATCGTAATAAAACATTCCAACAACATTATGAACTCGCTAAAAAGTTGGCTCCATTGCGTGAACAGAATGTGTTGATTTTAGCTAGCGGCAACATTACCCATAATTTTTCACATTTGGATTTTAACAATGTAGATGCTGAGCCGCTCGATTGGGCTTTCAAATTTGATGAAACCATTAAAGAAACTTTTACAAAAAATAAGAAGAATACACTTATCAATATAAAAAATGTAAGTGATGTTTATAATATTAATCACCCTACAGATGACCATTATATACCCCTACTCTATTTAATGGGCGTTCGTAATGAAAAAGATAAAGTTTTATTTCCGCACATGAGCTGGCAAAATGCTACCATGAGTATGCGACACATACTATTAAACAGTTCGGATTATAAAATAAAAGAATTTCGATAAATGGAACTACGGAATAATGGAATATTGAGGGCTTACATTCATCATCATTCTATTATTCCAACATTCCATCAAAAAAAGACATTTAGATATATCTTTTAAAAATTGAGTATAAATGTTAATTAATAAGATACAAATGAAAAC
The DNA here is from genome assembly GCA_052389695.1 of Bacteroidota bacterium. Taxonomy (GTDB): domain Bacteria; phylum Bacteroidota; class Bacteroidia; order 2-12-FULL-35-15; family 2-12-FULL-35-15; genus 2-12-FULL-35-15. The sequence continues at coordinate 6,138 of JBQTHQ010000098.1, forward strand.
AGTATTTCACAAAGCATCAGAACGCGGCCATGCCGATCATGGTTGGTTAAACGCACGACACTCTTTTAGTTTTGCAAGTTATAACGACCCAAGGAAAGTGCACTTTGGATTATTACGGGTATTGAATGATGATATTGTTGCACCAGGAACGGGTTTTGGCATGCACCCGCACGACAATATGGAAATAGTTACTATTCCATTAAAGGGAACCCTGGAGCATCGCGATAGCATGGGAAATATGGGAGTAATTAAACCCAATGAGATCCAGGCTATGAGCGCAGGTTCGGGATTAATGCATTCTGAATACAACCATTCCAAAACCGAACCAATAAATCTTTTACAGATATGGGTGTTTCCAAAAGTTAAAAACATTGAACCTCGTTATGATCAACGTGTTTTTACCGAAGAAGAAAAAAACGGAAAATTTAAAACCATTGTCGCACCTGTAAAAGCAGATGATATAATGTGGATCAACCAGGATGCATATTTTTCTTTAGGAAAATTTAAAACAGGAGCTTCAGTGGATTATACGATCCAACATAAAAACAATGGGGTTTATATTTTTATAATTGAAGGAGAAGTTACTATAGATGGACAGAAATTAGAAAAGCGTGATGCTCTTGGTGTTTGGGAAACCGATAAAATATCGATCCATGTAAATTCGGATGCAGAAATATTAATTATTGATGTGCCTATGAATTAATAAAAACTATTCTGGAGTGTTTGTTCGTTTCATAAAAAGAACCGCGATCATTGCTCCTACCAACATACCGCAAGCAACTAATTGAAGTGCGTCAACAGCACGGACATTGGTAAGCGTCTCGCTTCTCAACATGTTTGAAATATTTGCAATTAAAATAATCACAAGTACAATGCTAACTCGCTTTTTTGTTTTAATTTCCATCACATTTATATTGTCCGATTAATATACGGATTCCTAAAGAGCATAGACTGAAAAACAGTCATACATTTTTAACGCAAAAAGCCAAAAAGTCATTTTTGATAACGCTTTCAAGCCATTTCGACCTTCCTATCTTAATTGGAATATCTTTTGACATTTGTTATAAAGTAAATAAAAACAAAAGCGATGAACCTAAATAATTTCACAATTAAATCTCAGGAAGCCCTGCAACAGGCCTTGCAATTGGCAACTAACAATGGGAATCAAGCCATTGAAATTGGGCATCTTTTAAAAGGGATCATAGAAGTCGATGAAAATGTAACGCCTTTCATTCTCAAGAAACTAGATATAAACATGTCCATGTTTACAGCCGCATTGGATAAAATACTGGAAAGTTATCCGAAAGTTTCAGGCGGACAACCTTATTTATCGAATTCTGCTAACCAGGTTGTATCAAAAGTACCTATCTATCTGAAAGATTTTGGCGATGAATATGTTTCTATTGAACATCTATTGCTTGCTATTCTTTCAACAAAAGATTCCATTTCACAATTGTTAAAGGATAATGGTGTTACTGAAAAAGATATGAAGGCGGCTATCAATGAGCTTCGCAAAGGTGTAAAGGTAACCAGCCAAACAGCTGAAGATACTTATAATGCGCTGAACAAATATGCTATTAACCTGAATTTACAGGCAAAAAACAATAAATTAGATCCAGTAATTGGTCGCGATGAAGAAATACGCAGGGTATTACAAATTCTTTCCCGCAGAACAAAAAATAATCCTATTTTAGTTGGTGAACCAGGTGTTGGTAAAACCGCTATTGCTGAGGGATTAGCACATCGTATTATTAATGGTGATGTACCTGAAAATTTAAAGAGTAAACAAATTTTTTCTTTGGATATGGGTGCATTAATAGCCGGTGCAAAATACAAAGGAGAGTTTGAAGAACGTTTAAAATCTGTTGTAAAAGAAGTGATTTCTGCCGAAGGAGAAATTATTTTATTCATTGATGAAATTCACACTCTTGTAGGTGCCGGAGGCGGAGAAGGCGCGATGGATGCCGCAAACATTCTAAAACCTGCGTTAGCACGTGGAGAATTGCATGCTATTGGTGCAATAACTTTAAATGAATTCCAAAAATATTTTGAAAAAGACAAGGCGCTTGAGAGACGTTTTCAAAAAGTAATGGTAGATGAACCAAATACTGAAGACGCCATTTCTATCTTACGTGGAATAAAAGAAAAATACGAATCTCATCATAAAGTTCGTATTAAAGACGAGGCTATTATTGCTGCAGTAGAATTATCTCAACGCTACATCAATGACCGTTTCCTTCCTGATAAAGCAATTGACCTGGTTGATGAAGCCGCATCTAAATTACGCATGCAGATAAACTCCATGCCAATTGAATTGGATGTTCTGGAACGAAAATTCCGCCAACTGGAAATTGAACGCGAAGCGATCAAACGTGAAAATGATAAAAAGAAATTAGAACAATTAAATAAAGAGATCGCTGAACTGGCAGATCAGCGCAGTGACCTTCGCGCTAAATGGCAAGGTGAAAAGGAAGTGGTAGAAGGCATTCAAAAAGTAAAAGAACGGATTGAAAATTTAAAGTATGAAGCCGAACAAGCAGAACGCAGTGGTGATTATGGTAAAGTAGCAGAAATTCGTTATGGAAAAATTAAAGAAGCAGAAACACAACTAAAATCCTTTGAGAAAAAGCTGGCTGAAATGCAGCAAAGCGGTTCACAAATGATCAAAGAAGAAGTTGACAGCGAAGATATTGCCGGTGTTGTAGCTAGCTGGACAGGCATTCCTGTATCACGTATGTTACAAAGTGAACGTGAAAAATTATTGCATTTGGAAAATGAATTGCATCAACGCGTGGTGGGACAGGATGAAGCAATAGAAGCCATCAGCGATGCAGTTCGAAGAAGCCGTGCAGGATTACAAGACATCAAGCGCCCGATCGGTTCTTTTATTTTTTTAGGGACCACAGGTGTTGGAAAAACTGAGCTGGCAAAGGCTTTGGCGGAATTCCTGTTCAATAATGAGAATAGTATGACCCGTATTGATATGAGTGAATACCAGGAACGTCATTCCGTCAGCCGTCTGGTAGGTTCTCCCCCGGGATATGTAGGTTATGAAGAAGGCGGGCAATTAACAGAAGCAGTACGCAGAAAACCTTACAGTGTTGTATTGCTGGATGAAATTGAAAAGGCACATCCGGACGTATTCAATATTTTATTACAAGTGCTGGATGATGGCAGGTTAACCGATAATAAAGGACGTGTAGTTAATTTTAAAAACACCATTATTATTATGACATCCAATATGGGTTCACACCTTATGCAGGAAAATTTTGAGAAGATGAATGACCGCAACAGGGAAGAAATAATGGCCAAGACCAAACGGGAAGTATTTGAACTATTAAAAAAGTCGATCCGCCCCGAGTTTTTAAATCGCATTGATGAAACCATCATGTTTAGTCCGCTTAACCGTGATGATGTACATAAAATAGTAGAATTACAATTCACTGGAGTTACTAAAATGTTAAAAGCCAATAATATTGAATTCACTGCAAGTCCGGAAGCAATTGAATGGCTGGCAGAACTTGGATTTGACCCTCAGTTTGGTGCGCGTCCCGTAAAACGTGTGTTGCAAAAACGTGTATTGAATGAACTTTCCAAACAAATACTGGCAGGCAAGGTACAAAAGGATTCAAAAATAGTACTGGATGTATTCAACAAGGATTTTGTATTCCGTAACCCGGTTGAAACAGATAAAAAAGCAAAAAAAGAAAAAATAAAATAATACTGTTAAAATCTGTTAATACTATAATTTTCAGCAACTTGTATAGTTAACTAGATATTGAGCAACATCCCTTTAAATGGTTGGCCTAAAATTTAGGCAACCATTTTTTTGATTATCATCTATATTATTTTTAGCTGTTGTTTTCGAATTTTTGTCTAAAAAAACATACAATCAAATTGTTTAACCTATATATTTGCGCCAAATATTAAAACAATGAGGTCAATTTACAATTATTTGTGTATCGCTTGCCTGTTTACTGCATTAAATACATTTGGAAGATCGGAAATAGAGAAAGAGATTGAAAAGTTTAGTAGTTCAGTTGTAATTGACCGTATTGGTAATGATGATATTGAAGTATCTGTCCCTTCTGTAATTTTCACTTTTAAAGATACGAAGATCAAATTAAAATTTAAAAATCCTGATCATACCAAGCTTCTTCTCAATAATAATAAACTTCATTTTATAATCAATGGAGATGATGTTGAATTAACTTTTACCAATGGGGAAGCTACTTTGCTTTACAGATTCAATGATAATACTCCTCTTTCCATATACATCGAGGAATTTAGTTACAATCAAAACATAACAGCATATCCACTCTGGGCATTGCTTTTACCTATAGCTATACTTTTGTTATGGTTAATCAGTAAAAAAAATAAAAGAAAAAAAACTTCCCCCTTTTAATAACTACTTTTTCTTCTTACTCTTATTGATTTTAAATTGTAGAGGTTTGTATTCTATTTAACAAAAAACACTATTTTTAACATTATTTTTTTATAAAAACCACCATGACCGAAATCCGGCCTTTTAATGATATTCGCCCTTATTATGACCATGAAGTTGCTCCTGCATTACAAAGGATAATAAAAGATCCGATATTTATGAAGTTGGTCGATTATTTATGGCCCGGGACCAGTCTTGAACAAATGCTGGCTAAAGCCGAAAAAGTACATACCTCATTGGGATTTCAAATTGAATTTATGCATCCCGCCATACGTACCATTGTAGCACGCTCTTCCAAAGGCCTTACTTGTAATGGATTTGAAAATTTAGATAAAAAAAGGTCCTACTTATTTGTTGCCAACCATCGTGATATTTTACTGGATTCCGCCATCCTTCAGATTTTATTAGTTGAAAATGGTTTTAATACCTCAGAAATTACATTTGGAAATAACCTGATGGAAAAAGGTTTTATCACCGATTTTGGAAAGCTTAACAGAATGTTTACTGTGTTACGTGAAGGTACCGGCCGGGAATTATATGATATTTCAAAAAAACTATCGGCTTATATTCGTCATACTATTGTTGAGAAAAATGTTTCAGTATGGATTGCACAACGCAATGGCCGTGCAAAAGACGGTAATGACCAGACACAAACCGGACTTTTAAAAATGCTCAATATGAGTGGAACAGGCAGCTTTTTAAAAAAAAATTCCGAGCTTGGGATTGTGCCACTGGCTATATCATATGAATATGAGCCTTGCGATGCGCTTAAGGTTCAGGAATTATATCTTTCATCCTTACACAGTAAATACTTAAAAGCGCCGGGTGAGGATTTGAATAGCATCATTACAGGGGTCAATCAGCAAAAAGGCCGGATCCATCTCAGCGTAGGCACTCCAATTATTAATGAACTGCATCAGCTTAATAAGATCGATAACGACAATGATAAAATTAAACAATTAGCCAGTCTGATAGATCAACAAATTTACACCAACTATAAGCTATGGCCTGTGAACTATATTGCGGCTGATCTCCTTGAAAACACAGATCAATACCTCAGCAAATATTCTTTATCTGAAAAGCAGGAATTTATAGATTATATTAATGCTAAGGTTTCTAATATAGATGGTGAACGCGGAGCATTGGTCAATTTATTTATAAAAATATATGCCTCTCCGGTTAAAAATAATTCTTTGCAAACAGTACAGGTATAACCTTTCATGTTTTTCACACTTTCCAAACTCCTTTCATTTGTTATTACTCCAATGGTGTGGATCATCACTTTATTGTTCTTTTCTTTTTTTATAAAAAATGAAAAGCTGAAAAGAAAATGCTTGACCTGGGCCTTGGTATTTTCTTTACTTTTTTCTAACGCATTTCTTTTTGATGAATGCATCCGGTCATGGGAAATACCTGCCACTCATTATAAAGATCTGAAAACATACGATGCAGGAATAGTATTGGGAGGATTAATGACCTATGATCAAAACTTTGATCGCTTACAATTTCAGAGGGGTGCGGATCGTTTACTTCAGGCAATAGAATTATATAAATTAGGGATTATAAAAAAAATAATTTTTACAGGAGGCTCAGGAAGTATATTACATCCTGATGAAAAGGAAGGCATATATGCAAAACGTTATTTATTGACCTTGGGCATCCCTGAACAGGATTTCTTCATCGAAAGCGAGTCAAGAAACACTCATGAAAATGCGGTATTGACTAAAAAACTGATAGATAAAGAAAATATCAAAGGAAATTTTTTACTGATCACTTCCGCTTTTCATATGCGAAGAAGTTTGGGCTGTTTTAATAAGGCTGGTATTACTGCAACACACTACAGCACCGACCGTTATTCGGGTCCGCGTAAGCTGGAGTTTGATCATTTGATCATACCTAACTTTTCTGCTATGGATGCCTGGAATAATTTGATCAGAGAAATAGTTGGATTTATTACCTATAAAATAATGGGGTACGCCTAGAAATTAAAAATTATGAAATTGAAAATTGAAAATTAAAAATTACTAAACCGTTAATTAGTAATACAAATTCATAATCATATCTTTTAATCTTTAATTTCTTATCTGTAATTTGCAATTAATAATGAACACCGAAGAAATAGCCTCTGCTCTGAAGCTCACCGCACAATTAATGGAATTGCATGAAGAAAATCCCTTCAAAGTAAAATCCATTGCCAATGCTGCATATAAATTAAACAAAACTGATATTGACCTGGCGGGTAAATCATTACAGGAGCTAGAACAAATAGAAGGAATAGGAAAAAGTATTGCAGGGAAAATTAATGAATTGCAAACTACAGGAAACTTAAAAGAGTTAACCGAGATGCTCACAAAAACACCGCTTGGTGTTGTTGATATGATGAGTGTAAAAGGTATTGGCCCCAAAAAAGTTGGTCAGCTTTGGCGGGAACTGGAACTGGAAAGTATTGGGGAACTGCTTTATGCATGTAATGAAAACAGATTGGTCTCCTTAAAAGGTTTTGGTTCAAAAACACAAGCTGAAGTAAAAAAACAAATTGAATTTCATCAAACCAATAAAGGTAAATTTCATTATGCAACAGTGGAAAAACTTGCATTGAACCTTGTAGAAGAATTAAAAAAAACTTGCGGCACCCAGATGGTTTCTTTAACCGGTGAAATGCGCAGAAAATGTGAAATAATCAATTCAATTGAAATTTTAATTGCTTCTAAAAATGCTATTGATATCAGTTCTATTGACAACAAGGGCAATGTAAAAATAGAATTGATCGGATGTGAAGAAAACGAATACTATTCCAGATTATTTGAAACAACAGCAACAAAGGAACATTTTTCAAAAGTAGCAAGTATCAAAAATCAGGTGTCGGGTAATTCAGAAGAAGAAATATATCGTAAAAATGATCTGCAATACATTGAACCTGAATTGCGTGAGGGGCTGAATGAGATTGACCTTGCACGTGAAAATAAAATTCCAAAACTGATTGAAGTAACTGATCTGCGTGGAATACTGCATAACCATAGTAACTATAGCGATGGATTGAGTACCCTGAAGGAAATGGCAGAATATTGTAAAGAATTAGGATATGAGTATCTTGGGATTTGCGATCATTCACAATCGGCCTTTTATGCAAATGGATTAAAGCCTGAACGTGTGATTCAACAACACATTGAAATTGATGAATTGAATAAACAACTTTCACCATTTAAAATTTTTAAAGGGATTGAAAGCGATATTTTAAATGATGGTTCATTGGATTATCCTCAAGAGATTTTAAAAACATTTGATTTTGTTGTTGCTTCCATTCACTCCAATTTAAAAATGAATGAAGAAAAGGCAACTACCCGCTTGATTAAAGCGATTGAAAACCCTTATACTACGATTTTAGGGCATCCCACAGCACGATTATTATTATCACGCCCCGGTTATCCTATTGATCATAAAAAAATAATTGATGCATGCGCGGCAAATGGTGTTGTGATCGAATTAAATGCTCATCCTTATCGTTTGGATATCGATTGGCGATGGATCCCATACTGTCTTGAAAAAGGAGTAAAAATTTCGATCAATCCGGATGCGCATGAAAAACAAGGGTATCATGATATGCATTACGGAACATATGCAGCGCGAAAAGGAATGCTAACCAAAGAAATGTGTTTTAATACCCTACCTTTAAAGGAGATAGAATTATTTTTTCTGGGGAGAAAATAGATAACTACTTCGATCTCGTAGATAGACATTTACAATAAGAAATTAAGAAATGACCCTTATTAATAGTATTGCAAGTTGGTGGATGAAGAAGCGGATGCACCAGATAGAGCTTTTTATGAAGTATCCTTACGATGTACAGCATGAATGGCTACGGAAATTAATTGAATCAGCGAAGGATACAGAATGGGGAAAAAAATACGATTACAAAAATATTCATAGCTATGAGCAGTTCAAAGAAAAAGTTCCCATCCAGGATTACGACTCATTAAAACCTTTTATTGACCGTATCCGCAAAGGAGAACAAAATATTTTATGGCATTCAGATATAAAATGGTTCGCAAAATCATCAGGCACCACCAACGATAAAAGTAAGTTCATTCCTGTTAGTGAAGAGTCTTTAGATAATTGTCATTATAATGGCGGACGAGATATGATTGCGATCCATTGTTCGCTTCATCCCGAAACACAATTATTCACCGGTAAAAATTTAGCCCTGGCAGGTAGTTTGGTTACCGATCATTTTGGAGATTATGAATCTCAGAATGGTGACCTGTCAGCTATCGTAATAAATAATTTACCGGTATGGGCCGAATTTTTTCGTGCACCTGATATGTCCATTGCCCTTATGGACAAATGGGATGAAAAACTGGAAAAAATAGCATTGGCAACCATGAATGAAAATATGGTGAGCCTGGCAGGAGTTCCATCCTGGATGTTGCTTATTATGAAGAAAGTTCTTGAAAAAACAGGCAAAAAATCAATTGCGGAAGTATGGCCAAATCTGGAAGTATATTTTCATGGAGGTATAAATTTTAATCCATACCGAGAACAGTTCAAAGCTATTTTTAATAAACCTAACTTAAACTACCTTGAATTATATAATGCAACAGAGGGTTTTTTCGGCATACAAGACCAGCGAAATTCTGATGAACTATTACTGATGCTTGATTATGGCATTTACTATGAATTTATGCCCGTTGAAGAAGTAGGTAAACATAATTCGAAAACACTTTCGTTGGAGGAAACACGAGCCGGTGTGAATTATGCGCTCATCATCTCTACCAATGCAGGATTGTGGCGTTACATGTTAGGAGACACGATCAAATTCACTTCGCTGCGTCCGTTCAGGTTTAAAATAACAGGCCGGACCAAACATTTTATCAACGCCTTTGGCGAAGAAGTAATTGTGGATAATGCAGATAAAGCTTTAGCGATTGCCTGTGAAAAAACAGGGGCCTTTATCAGCGAATATACAGCCGCTCCTGTATACATGAAAGGAAATGAAACAGGTGCGCATGAATGGCTGATCGAATTTGAAACACAACCCAGCAGCATTGAATACTTTACTGAAATATTGGATAATGCACTTAAATCGATCAATTCAGATTACGAGGCAAAGCGTTATCAAAATCTTGCTTTAAAACTACCAATGGTAAATTCCGTTCCCAAGGATACCTTTTATAAATGGTTTGAGTCTAAAAATAAATTAGGAGGCCAACATAAAGTTCCCCGCTTGTCAAATGACAGAAAATGCATAGAAGAGATCTATTCTATCATTAAACAATAAATTGAAATAATAATTGTTAAATTTGGTAGACCTCACCTAAATCCTCTCCAAAGGAGAGGACTTAAATGACTTTACTCCCTTCTCCTTTGGAGAAGGGTTGGGGATGAGGTCACTGAAAAAAATGAAAAAATTATTATATACATTCCTGTTAATCACTACTTCCTGCTTCGCGCAAAGCAAATTTACTCCTATTGCAACCATTCCTGCTGAAGCCGATTTTTTTACGAGCGATAACCAGGGAAACGTATACATAGTAACAGGAAATGAATTAACTAAATATAACAAAACAGGAAGATTACTTTATAAATATTCAGATAAAAAGTTAGGCAATATCAGTTTTGTAGATGCTTCCAACATGCTTCGGTTATTAGTGTTTTATAAAGATTTTTTGCAGATCGTTTTTTTAGATAATACATTAAGCGTAAATGGTGAAGCCACCAGCCTCGATAAGATCGGAGGCCAACAGGCCCAGCTGGTATGTTCTTCCCACAATAGTGGGATTTGGCTATACGACCAACAAAATTTTGAGTTGATACGACTGGATCAAAATTTTGAAAAAAAACAACAAACCGGCAATCTTAACTTATTGCTGAATACAAGCCTGCAACCTGATTATTTGCTGGAATATGACAATAAGGTATATTTGAATAATCCATCCAGCGGTATTTTAATTTTTGATATTTATGGTACCTATTACAAAACGATTCCTGCAAAAAATGTAAAAAAATTTCAACCCATAACAGATTGGGTCTATTTTATTTCCGACTCTAAAGTAAAAGCTTATAACACAAAAACCACCGAAGAAAAACAATTTGAAATGCCCCTACAGGATTTTAAAGATTTCAGGCTGGAAATGGGAATTCTAATGCTGCAGACAGAAAAATCAATCGTTTTATATTCTTCAGAGTAAACCTCCTAAAAACTTATCCACAATTTCCATTTTTATCTTGCTCAACATCATGGATTTTGTATTTTCGTTTTCGGTTATTAATTATTATAAATTATGCACATAGCAATAGCAGGAAACATAGGTTCAGGTAAAACTACACTCACTACTCTTTTAGCAAAGCATTATAAATGGCAGGCTCATTTTGAGGATGCGGATGACAATCCTTATCTGAATGATTTTTATGAAGATATGCAACGCTGGTCATTTAACCTGCAGGTTTACTTTTTAAATAGCAGGTTCGGCCAGGTACAAAAGATCCGCAATAGTGGAAAAACTGTTATTCAGGATAGAACCATTTACGAGGATGCATATATATTTGCTCCTAACCTGCACGGAATGGGATTAATGACCACTCGTGATTTTGAAAACTATTATGCCCTTTTCAAATTAATGGAATCCTTTATTACTCCTCCCGATCTGTTGATCTATTTACGAGCTTCTGTACCTACCCTTGTTAATCAAATTCAAAAACGCGGGCGCGATTATGAAAATGCGATCCGTATAGATTATTTAAAAAAATTAAATGAACGTTATGAAGCGTTCATTACTTCTTACGAACAGGAAAATAAAAATGCGAAATTATTGATCATTGATGTTGACAATAATAATTTTAATGAAAAATCGGAAGATCTGGGAATTATTATCAATAAAATTAATGCGGAAATAAACGGATTATTTTAATACCACTTCCCTGACTTTTATAAACGTCTTCGCCCATTGTGCGAGGACGTTTTTGTTTTATTCCGCAGATAACGAATCCAGCTCTTAGGCTATCCAAAATCACCTCTTGCCGAATACCAAAACCCTTAAATTATAGGCTGAAGTAGATTTGAATTAAAATTTAATACCAATGAGAAAATATACTTTGATTCTAAGTGCTGTTTCCATTTTTCTTTCTTTATGTGCTTTGAAAGCCCAGGTTAATAATTTGGTAGTAAACGGCTCATTTGAAAACACCACTCATCCGCCATGCGGCCCCGGTGAATACAAAAGGGCGAGTGGGATCTCCAGTTCCAATAATACTTCGGTTGATATATACAGTGTGCAATCCTATTCCAATGATTATAGCGTACCAGACAACTATATGGGTAGCCAGCTAAGTAATGGAGGCAGTAATTATGCTGGAATTGTTGCTTTTTATGCGGATGAAGCCGGAATATTTAAGACGGTTCCGGGTTATCAAAAATACAGCGAATACATACAATTGGAATTAAACACTCCTTTAACAGCGGGCACGCCTTATCAGATCAATTTTAATATCAGTCTTGCAGAGAGAAGCGCCTATGCGGTTTCTGGTTTGGGTGTTTATCTTTCTTCCGAAAAATTAGATATTGATAATAATTCATTTCTGAATGTTACCCCTCATTTGATCGCTTGTGAAATCGTAACACAAACAAATTGGGAAACAGTGAATGGAACTTATGTTGCGAAAGGCGGAGAGAAATTTCTCACTTTGGGTTGTTTTAATTTGTGTATGGATACAATCAAGATCATACCGGAGTTCACCAATAACTCAAGAAAAGCATATTATTTTATTGATGAGGTTAGTGTAGTACAGGAAGACCAGCCGAAAGAGGATCTGACTTCTGTTTTATATGGAAATTGTTTTCGGTTACAGGAATTGAGCTTTGAACCCAATCAATCTACTATCCTACCCGAATCCTATGCCGAATTAAATGAGCTATCCCGTTTTTTAAGGACTTATCCGTTTCTGGTGGTTTATATAGATGGATACACAGATGAAATAAACACAACTGCAGAAATTTCCAATGAACAGTTATCAGAAGCCAGATCTTTGGAAGTAAAGAAATACCTGACCGCTTATGGTGTAAGAGGTGATCAATTAAAAGCCCGAGGATTTGGAAGTACTAATCCTATTGATCCTTATAGCATCAATAACATAAAGAACGAGCGGGTTGAAATTACAGTTTGTGTAACAGAGTAATACTAAAGAAGTTGCTGGTTAGGAAACCTGATGAAGGTTGATTCCGGGCACAGTTTTCCAACCGTCGCTTCTTTTTAAAATAAAATAACACAGCCATGAGAATCGTATTTACATTTTGTTTAATTCTACTAACTGCAAAAATGTTTGCACAAGCTTCAGCAATGATTTCAACCACGGCAGAGCAATATAGGATTGACACTACCTACAGGGAGTGTCTTTACCAATCAGAGAACCAGGTTTATCAAATGATGGGTTGCGGTGATAAAGCACGTAATTCCTGGGACGTAGAGCTGGAAAAATATTACAACTTATTAATGACGGTATTGATAACGGGCGAAAGAGAAAAATTAAAAGCCGCGCAAAAGCGCTGGGAACAATACAAGGAAAGTGAATATGCATTTGCCGGAACTACATATTATAATCTGCAAGGGCCTATATGGAAAATTGTAGCGCTCGACCGGGAGGTAGAAGTTGTTAAACACCGGGCGATGGAATTAAAAACATACTATGAACTTCTGACAGAAAAAAATCAGGATTATTAATGAGACTTGTTTTTTGGCTAGAAACCTATTGCAATTAATCATCATGTCCTTTATTTTCCTGGTGTCCATTTTTTAAAGGCTCTTCTAAAGATTTATCTACATGCTTTAAAGAATCAGAGATTGACTGATTATCAAAACGGTTAAGATCCGGTTTACCGGCATTCAACCAGGCAGTATACCATAAACTGCCGACAGTAAAAATTGCGGAGCGCATCCTTCTTTCCACCATTCCATTTAACATCCTGTTGTACTCGTTCGTATATTCTACAGAATACACTTTTACCATTTTTTTACCCCTGTTTTCAAAACTATATTTTTTATCAGATGAATATTTGGAATTTAATTCTGCTTCTAATCTTAGAACTGAATCCACTTGTGAATGGCTTTCTTTTATGGCCTCCCATACTTTATCAAGTGGTTTTTCAATATATTTTGCACGACCCAGCCAGTAATCATATCCTTCGGATTTTAATTCAGGGATACGTGATTCCCAAAAACCATGAACACCTTTTTGGTTGGTGAGTTGTCCGTTATAATTTGTAGTGGTGTGCAATGGGACATGTGCATCTGCAATGTAATGGCCAAGGTCAGCAGAACAATGCAGGATCATATCCAGGTTCTCATTTTTAAAAGCTTCCGTTAAGCGATACATCATTTTTTCAATGTGCCACGGAACAATACCATAGGCTTTTAATGTATCTTCTGTATATTTTTCAACAGCTTTATTCCATGATCCGGATATGGAATCAAAACCATAGTGATCCACATCTATATAATGCCGAGGGCCCTCATCGGCATTGGCATACCTGCGCCTGTCCGGATCAACTGAATGTTCAGTTATATATTCAATATGTTTTTTATAAAATCCGATCATTTCATCAGGCAAAGTAAATACGGCCATACGATTGATCTTTTTATGCGCGAAAAAGCCCCAGGAATAAGATTCAGTATTTGAAATAAATAATAAAAGAAAGAGAATAAAAAATGAAAGAATGTATTTCATAAAAAGACCGACTATTTTGGATAACACAAATAATACTTCTTCACAGTTTTTGCCAGCACATCAATGCTTAGCTGATCAGATGCATCTGCTATGTCGGCAACAGAGCCGTCTTTAAATAAAATGTTTATACGGATCTTATCTGCACGATAAGCGTCATTGGTGACATCTCCGGTAAGCACAAAATAATTCACCTCTGAATCCTTTAATTTATAACGTTTTTTTATTTTCTGTTTGATCGATCGGATTTTTTCTTCTTTAAAAGTATGGTTCTGCAATTCAACTTTAAATAACCTACGGTCTACCAATTGTTTGCAAAGCATGGAGAGTACCTGATCCTTGTGTGATGTCCATACTTTTACAGATGTCATTATATCATTATCATCTAATTGCGCGAATACTTCCAGCAATTCGGGCTTATTGATAAAATCATCTTTACTGTACTTATTGTAAAGAAAAACCCTTAAAGCAGGAGTACAAAACAATTCAGCTTTCTTCTCAGCCAGATCTTTTGCTCGTTTTAAAATATTGACGAGTGAATTTTCTGAGCTTAAGACAGTTTTATGCAAATACACCTGCCAGTACATCAATCGGCGGGCAATTATAAATTTCTCTATCGAATAAATACCTTTTGCTTCCATTGCCAGTTGATCATTCACCACATTCAACATTTTAATGATCCTATCTGAACTGATTACTCCTTCCGCTACTCCGGTAAAAAAACTATCACGTTTCAAATAATCGAGCCGGTCCATATCCAGCTGACTGGAAACCAATTGATGTAAAAATTTCTTTTTGTATTTATTTTGAAATATTTTAATGGCAAGTGTCAATTCTCCTTTAAATTCATCATTCAAACGATTCATCAATAATTCAGAAATATCTTCATGATTGATATTATTTACAATACTATGCTCTAAGGCATGTGAAAAAGGCCCATGCCCAACATCATGCAATAAAATAGCAATGGTAACACCTTTGGCTTCTTCTTCGGTAATTTCATGTCCTTTGGATCGGATCACATCAATGGCCTGGCCCATTAAATGCATGGCGCCCATTGCATGATGAAAACGGGTATGCAATGCACCCGGATACACCAGGTTTGTTAATCCTAATTGTTTTATTCTTCTTAAACGCTGAAAATACGGATGTTCAATTAGGTCGTATATAATTTCATAAGGGATGGATACAAAACCATAAACTGGATCATTAAATATTTTGAGTTTGTTGGGGAATAAATTCATAAAAATCGGATATCCGCAGGTTGTATTAGGTTCTCACAAATTTAGTTAAAAATTACAAAGCTTATATACTAAACAGGTCTCTTGTTCAGTTTATATTTTCTAACTTTAACTAAAATTAGAAATGCTATATATGGACAGAATTCAAATACTTTGGGCTGATGACGAGATCGATCTTTTAAAGCCTCATTTATTGTTTTTAAAAGACAAAGGATATGATGTGCTCACTGCTACAAGTGGCGATGAAGCATTGGAGCTGGTTGATAAAAATGATTTTTCTGTGGTATTACTCGATGAAAATATGCCCGGGCTTTCAGGACTTGAAACACTTAACCGTTTAAAAACACAACATTCCGACCTTCCCGTGATCATGATCACCAAAAGTGAAGAAGAACATTTGATGGAGGATGCGATCGGCTCTAAAATATCAGATTACCTGATAAAACCGGTTAACCCAAATCAAATATTACTTTCATTAAAAAAAACACTGGACAATAAACGTTTGATCAGCGAAAAAACAACCTCCAATTACCAACAGGAATTTCGCCAGATAGGTATGACTCTGGGTGATCGTTTGAGCTGGAACGAATGGGTAGATGTATATAAGAAATTAGTGTATTGGGAATTAGAACTGGACAGTAGCAAGGATGAAAGCATGATGGAGATTTTAAAGATGCAGAAGTCGGAAGCGAATCAGCTGTATTCAAAATTTATTGAGAACAATTATATTGGATGGCTGAACGGAAAAACTCCTAATCCGCCTTTGTTCTCTCATACGCTTTTTAAAGCCAAAGTGGCTCCTATGTTGGATAAGGATGAAACAACTTTCTTAGTGCTGATCGATAATTTGCGCTATGACCAATGGAAGATCATACAGCCGATCATTTCGGAATATTTTAAAATAGACCATGAAGACCTGTACAGCAGTATCTTACCAACTGCTACACAATATGCACGCAACTCTTTCTTTGCCGGATTAATGCCATCCGAAATTGAAAAACGTTTTCCTAAATTATGGCTGAATGATGAACAGGAAGGCGGAAAAAACATGCATGAAGAAGAATTACTTGCAGAACAATTAAAACGTTTGGGCAAGGATGTGAAGATGAGCTACAATAAAATTACTAATCATGCTGCGGGTAAAAAGCTTGCTGAGAACATCAATAATTTAAGCCAGAATAAATTAAATGTGATCGTATACAATTTTGTGGATATGCTATCGCATGCCCGTACTGAAATGGAAGTGATCCGTGAGCTTGCAGATGATGAAAAAGCCTATCGTTCCATCACTTTATCCTGGTTTGAGCATTCACCATTACACGATATTTTAAAACAAATTGCAGCAAAAAAAGCGAAGCTGATCATCACGACAGATCACGGAACCATTAAAGTAACAGAACCTTCAAAAGTAGTGGGAGATAAAAATGTAAATACAAATCTGCGTTACAAACAAGGAAAGAGTCTGGATTATGTAAAAAAAGATGTGTTTGAAGTACGAAATCCTGCTGATGCCTTTTTACCAAGACAACATGTGAGTACCGCTTTTGTTTTTGTGAAAGAAGATAAATTTTTCGCGTATCCCAACAATTTTAATTATTATGTGAATTATTATCGTAACACCTTTCAGCATGGTGGTATTTCACTGGAAGAAATGATCATTCCATTTGTAACTTTGAGTGCTAAATAGTATACAAATAACGAACCTGCCTGCGGCAGGCAGGTCTATACGAATTTACTAATCTGTGTGATGAAAAAAATTGTATTCATTCAGGAAACAGAGGTTATTCTAATTATGCAAAAGAATTCAAATAATGCCACAGATCATCATAAATAATATCTCTGAACTTCCTGCAGCAGTAAAAAAAATAGTACGATCGTTTCATGGGAAAGTAGTACTGTTTTATGGTGAGATGGGCGTTGGAAAAACCACGCTTATCAAAGCTATTTGTGAGGAACTGGAAATTAAAGATGCGGTAAGCAGCCCTACATTTTCAATCGTAAATGAGTACCATACAGTTAAGGGTGAAAAAATATATCATTTTGATTTTTATCGTATCAAATCCATTGATGAGGCCTATGACTTGGGGTATGAAGAATATTTTTACTCCAAATCCTATTGCCTGATCGAGTGGCCCGAAAAAGTTGCGGAGCTGCTTCCGCTTGAATTTGAAAAAGTAACCATTACAGTAAAGGGTGAGCAGCGAGTGATCGACTATTAATATTCAATGCAGGGGCGCTGCGAGCAAATTTTCATTAACAAACCTTCCTTAATAACTCCTTAGGAATACCTCTAGTTATTCCAATAGAATTCCTAAATTTGTTTGCAATCATTTCTTATTCAAACAAATGAAAACATCCAAAGAATTATTGGCATCACTTACTCAAACCGCACTGAAGCCTCAGGAGGAAATGCTGGAAGTAGCCCGCAAAAAAGGGAAATTATACATTGGCATTCCAAAAGAAACTTCATTCCAGGAAAATCGTGTTGCATTGGTACCCGATGCTGTTGCATTACTGGTGAACAATGGACATGAGATAGTAATAGAAAGCAATGCGGGTAAAATGGCCAATTTCCAGGATCATGATTATAGTGAGGCAGGTGCCCAAATAGTCTACAGCCCGGAAGATGTTTACAAAGCCAACATTATTTTAAAAGTTGCACCGCCTTCTCCCGAGGAGATTGAGATGATGCAGCAAAAACAAACACTTATATCCTCCTTACAACTTACCGTTCAGCCCGAAGATTTTCTTAAACAGTTAATGGCTAAAAAAATAACAGCCATTGCATTCGACTGGATAAAAGATCAGGATAATATTTATACTGTAATCCGCTCTATGGGTGAAATTGCGGGAGGTACTTCCATATTGATCGCTGCTGAGTATTTAAGTAATGCTAATAATGGGCAAGGCTCTATCCTTGGCGGTATATCCGGTATCTCTCCTACAGAAGTTGTTATTTTAGGAGCAGGCACCGTGGGTGAATTTGCCACACGTGCTGCATTGGGATTGGGTGCATCGGTAAAAGTATTTGACAATTCGATTTATCGTTTGAGACGCTTGCAAACTGCCATCGGCACACGCGTTTTTACGTCGGTGATACAACCACGTGTATTGGCAAAACATTTAAAAACTGCGGATGTTGTAATTGGTGCAATCCGTGCACAACAAGCGCGTACCCCCCTTGTTGTTTCAGAACAAATGGTAAGCGAAATGAAAGTGGGTTCAGTTATCATTGATGTTAGTATCGACCAGGGAGGTTGTTTTGAAACGTCCGAAGTAACCAATCATACTAAACCTATTTTCAGGAAACATGGAGTGATCCACTATTGTGTTCCCAATATTGCATCGCGTGTATCACGCACAGCATCTTATGCTTTGAGTACCATCTTCGCTCCTATTCTTTTAAATATTGGTGAAGAAGGAGGCGTGGAAAATATGCTTCGAAAAGATGAAGGTGTACGTAATGGTATATATATTTACAACGGAGTTCTTACCAACCAGGTGTTGGGCGACATGTTTAAATTACCGTATAAGGATATTAATTTGCTGATGGCTGCAATGTAGTTCATTAGTCATTGGTAAATTGGGTAAAATCCGTAATTCGTATCTTTCGTAAAAAATTAGTAATTCGCTGGGGTTGATAAGTACATTAGTATAAATTAGTAATTCGTAGATGGCTATCAAAGGAAAAAATTCAGACCTGTTCAGGCGAATAAAGTTGTATGTTTTTGGATTCTTATTGGGAATGCTTGCTGTAAGTGTTCTTTACAAAGGCAAAGGCTGTCAGATGCCGGGCTCCGCAAAAATGGAAGAACTGACCTGGCAAAAACTGGAATACACCCAACATGCGGAATGCAGAATGAAATGCAGAAATATCACCGAAGCTGAATTAAAACAGGTCTTTAAAAGCGGAAAAATAAATTACGACAAAAGTAATGTACGTGATAAACCTTGTGGAACCTATGCAATAGAGGGACCAACAGCTACAGGAAAAAATTTACGAATTGTTATTGCAGATTGTGATACAATTTCCAGAGTAGTGACTGCTATTAACTTGAAAAATGAGGTGGATAGTTGTGAGTGTAAGTAACTATTTAATCGAAACCACTCTTATTTCAACTCTTCTATTTGCACTTGCCTGTGCTTCACTAGCCGGATTAGGAAAAAGCATCTGGCGGTCTGATAATCCTACAGTTGACATCTTTTCTTTGGCGATCCCATTCAATAATAAAAAGTTATAAATTGTTTTAGCTCTATCATCCGATAATTTCTGATTAGAAGCCGGACCCATTCCTCCTGCACCATTTACATGGCCTTCTATCTGAATGACCATTTTTTTGTTTTTTTTCATTAATTTATACAATGCTACAACAGATGGATACGATTCAGGTAATAAAGTTGCAACTCCCCCATAAAAATTAATATTCCCCAATTTATATTTCTCACCCTTTTTTAATTTTGGTAAAACCACTTTAATATTATCAAACGTAGGCTTTCCGTTTAGATACTTTGTATTGATTATTTTGTTTTGAACAAAGGTACTATCTGATAAAACGGTAAGGTTATAATTGATGTTTTCTTTGACTGACGTTTTTATAGAATAATCACCATTTTTATCGCTTTTCGTTTCTTCTATGGTATTTCCTTTATTATCTGATAATGTAATTTCAGCAACAACCGGAACACTATCCGAATTTAATATCCTGCCTTTTATTTCCACTTCTTTTAAAAAATTAAAGAAAATAATATGCCCTTTCCCCTCCGGTGTAACATTATCTAAAACCAACATATACTTTTCTCCTTTTTTTACCGCAATGGATTTTGAGTACGAATTACCAATTCCTTTTCCGATGGAATTATTCTGGGTACTATGTTTTAAACCGGTATACCCTTCCCTTGATTTTTTAATATTAGAAAGGTTACTGCGCAAAGGCTTCAGCTTATTTTTCTGAAAATCTTCACAAAAAGCAGAGTCCGTATAGGAATACAATAAAAAATCATAATCGTTGGAAGTGTCTTTAGGAGCAATTTCAAAAACCAATTCACCGTCTTTAGCAATGGTCAACAAATACCATGCACTATTGTGCTCTTCTTCAAATAAAAGTACATTACGTGTTTTTATTTCCTGAACCTCACCAAAACCATTAGGTGCGACTGTTAGACCATAAGTAAAATTATTATTAAGAGCAATAGGAATAGCTTTTTTACAATCAGCTGAAATGGGTTTATTTAAAGTAGATACAGGAGTCTTAACCGCAGGTTGAGGTACAGATTTATTTTGAGAAAAGAGAACCGTTGATTGCAAAAAAATAAATAGATGTAAAAATATTTTACGTTTCATGTGTATCGGTTTTTAGTCATAATGCTATTAGCTATGAAAAGATACAGCACATAAAAAATTATTATCTATCGGGATATTTTGGAATGTTTCCTTCTTTCTTTTTCTTTTATGATCAAACTCAACTCCCTGCCTGTTTGTCCTTTTACAGAAGTGTTTTCCTGCGCCCTGCGAATAAGGTATGGAAGAACCTCCTTTACAGGTCCATACGGAACATATTTAGCAACATTGAATCCCGCATTAGCAAGGTTATAACTGATATGATCACTCATACCAAGTAATTGAGAAAAATAGATGAATTGATTATTGGATGAAAAATTCCTTTCCTGCATAAGTTTAGCCAGGTACATAGAGCTTTTTTCATTATGTGTTCCTGCGCAAAGATCGGTCCTATCATCATTTTCAATACAAAATAAAAGTGCAGCGTCATAATCTCTGTCTGTATGTTCTTTAGTATCATGTATCGGAGAAGGATAATTATTTTCAGCAGCACGCTTACGCTCTTTTTCCATGTATGCACCACGTACCAGCTTAATACCTAAAAAATAATTTCCGTTCCTGGCCATTTCCAGAGAATGTTTCAAATATGCCAGCCTGTCCTTACGATATAACTGGTACGTATTATAAACGATCGCTTTTTCTTTGTTATGCAATACCATCATTTGGTTTGCCAGATCATCGATCGCCTGTTGAATCCAGCTTTCTTCCGCATCAATAAAAATAGGGATACCGGCTTCATTTGATGCCTTACAAATATTATTTACACGCAACTGCACACGTCCGTATTCTTTCTTTTCATCATCCGATAAATTATCTCTCTTACTTACTTTTTCAAGTAATTCATTTCTTGCAAGTCCGGTCACCTTAAAAACACAGAATGGTATATTTTTACTGCTCTTCGCTCTTGCAATAGTAGCAATCGTTTCAGTAGTACAGGCATCAAAATCAGTTTCCGTTTCTTTTCCTTCAACCGAATAATCCAAAATGGTTCCAATATTGAATCGGGCTAATTCTTTTATAGTGTGATCACATTCTTCTATTGTTTCCCCACCACAAAACTGCTTGAAAATGGTTGCTTTTATAAGTCCTTTTATGGGGAGATAGGTTTTAATTGCAAAATTAGTAAGCGACTTACCGATACTCACGAACATACTGTTTGAAACCAGTTTAAACAACCAATAAGAACGCTCCAGGTCTTTGTTTGTTTTTCCTGAAAAGGCAATTTCTGTATTATCGAATGAAAGCATAGTTTTAAATTAAGAAGGATACAAATATACGAATCCGTTTATGTTGGAGGTTTGTTTTTAGGGTAAGGTCAAATAACACAGAGATACACAGAGAAGGCACTGAGTTCATAGAGAAAAAACGAATAATCTTGTCGATTACACAAATTCCTCAGTGGTTCTTTGTGTCTTCTCCGTGAGCCTTCTGTGAAATAAACATTTCATTCGGTAAGCATCTTTTCTTTCCATTTTTTAGGAACAGGGATGGTTTGATTGGTCTTGTAATTAAAACAAACAATAATGGCAAGACCTTTTGCAGCCTCTACCTCTGCTCCATTTACCACACGAACAATAGAACAGCTCATATCAAAACTTTTTGTGCCTATACGTGAAACCCAGGTATAACAAAACACTTTATCTTCTAAGAAAACCGGTTGTTTGTATTCCATCTCAATTTTTGCAAGGATCACACTTTCACCGGTCCAATCCATTTTTAGATCCCTTCCTGCCAAGGCATTAAAATAATCGACACGTGCCAGCTCAAAATAAGTCACATGATTGGCATTGTTTACATGGCCTGCTTTATCAATGTCTTTAAAACGAAGCTGGATTGGGGTTTTGTGTTTGAATGGATTCATATCTACTAAATTACTAATCTATACTAATATACGAATGTAAAAATTATAAGGGTTGAGAACTAGCCGATGAGTATTATGTACAGATTAGTATTATTAGTACAAATGGTATTTAGTAGATCAATCCAACTTTTCATACACCGAATTATTACTCTTAAACTCGGGCACCAGTTGTTTCATCTTTTTAACTATAGAATGATTGTCCTGTGTACCAAAAAGATCAATCAGCTCACCAACAACAGTTGATACCGTTTCAAAATCATACTCCTTCACTTTAGCAACCAATATTTGTTTATGATGTGTAGGCAAACTGTTTTCATGATCTGCAAGCAATTCTTCATATAATTTTTCACCCGGGCGCAAACCTGTATAGGCAATGCGAATATCCTTATCCAATGTCAAACCCGAAAGCTTGATCATCTTTGTTGCCAGGTCTACGATCTTCACCGAATCACCCATATCAAAAATAAATATCTCCCCTCCTTTTCCCATTGCGCCTGCTTCCAGTACTAACTGGCAGGCTTCAGGAATGGTCATAAAATAACGTGTAATATCCGGATGTGTAATGGTAACAGGGCCGCCATTTTCAATTTGCTGACGGAAACGAGGTATGACCGAACCGTTGGAACCAAGTACATTTCCAAAACGAGTAGTGATGAATTTTGTATCGGATCTTTTATTCAATGATTGCGCATAAATTTCAGCAACACGTTTGCTTGCTCCCATCACATTGGTTGGATTTACCGCTTTATCAGTAGAAACCATCACAAATTTTTCAACTTTGTATTCCACTGAAAGGTCTGCTAGCATTTTTGTTCCGAGTACATTCGTAAGTATAGATTCCGATGGATTATTCTCCATCATTGGAACATGTTTATAGGCTGCTGCATGAAAAACGATCTGCGGCCTGAACGTACGAAATACATTTTCCATGCGTTCTTTATTTCGAATATCGCCCATCACTACTTCATAAGATTGCTGATATTTATCATGCAATTCCATTTCCATATCATACAAAGGTGATTCAGCATGATCCAGCAAAATAATTTTCCTGGGATTAAAACGAATTATCTGGCGGACGATCTCACTACCTATACTTCCCGCAGCACCCGTAACTAAAATCACTTTATTGAATAATTGTTGTTTAATATTCTCTTTACTTAATTGGATCGGATCTCGCTCCAATAATTCTTCAATCTGTACTTTTCTGATTTGCCTGAAACTTAATTCCCCATTAATCCAATTGGTCACAGGAGGTACGGTCAGCACTTTTGTATTGTAATTCAAACAAATGTCTACAATATGCTGTTTACGCACCGGGGAAAGATTTTGTACTGATACGATCAGATGCGCAACGTTATTATCTTGCAGCAATTCATCTAATTTATCCATACTATAAATAGTGCTTCCTTCCAGCTTTTTTCCTTGTTTTTTTACATCATCATCAATAAAACCAAGCACTTTATATTTTGTTCCGGCATCACGGTCAAGTGTACGTTTGGTAATGATCCCCGACTCACCTGCGCCAAAAATAATGACACTGCGCTTTTCTTTATTAGGATTGGTCAATTCCAGGTAAAGAGCTTTAAACATCACACGCAAACTGATCATTAAAAATGCGGTTGCCATGTAATCAATAATGATGATGGAAAAAGGAATGGGGAATTTTTGATTGATAAAATTGTAGGAAATAACATTTACAAGAACGTATGCAAAGCTGCCAATACTGATCACAACAAATATCCGCTGCGCATCTTTTGAACTTGTATATTTTACAATTCCCTTATATGTTTTTGAAATATAAAAGCTAAGCGCCCTTATACTTAAAACCAAGCCAAATACCAAAGGAAAAGCATCGATCTCAACTTGTGGAATGGAAAAATTAAAACGTACCAGGTAAGCCAGTACCAATGAAAATAAACAAATAGCCATGTCGATGAAAAAAATGATCCACCGGGGCATGTTGCGTTGAAAGAGCATGTCTACTGTTTTCATGTAGCTCCAAAGATATAAAAAATGGTGGCTTTGGTATTAATTTTATCTTTGCAATCTATTTAATATGCCTAAAATATTATTCATAGCTGCACACCGTCCTGAACGCTCTCCGAGTCAGCGCTACCGCTTTGAACAGTATTTCGGTTTTTTGCGTGAAAATGGTTACGAATGTGAATTATCTTATATTATTGATGAAAAAGATGATCGTGTTTTTTATGGCCCGGGAAATATGTTAGGTAAACTGTTCATTACATTTAAAAGCGCTTTTAAACGATGGAAGGATATCAAAAATTGTAATCATGCCGATATTATTTTTGTTCAACGTGAAGCATTCATGACAGGCTCAGCCTATTTTGAAAAGCAGTTCGCAAAAACAAAAGCAAAACTGGTTTACGACTTTGATGATTCAATATGGTTACTTGATACCTCCGAAGCCAACAAAAAATGGGAATGGTTAAAGAGTACAAAAAAAACCGGTGAAATAATTGCTATTTCAAACCTGGTATTTGCCGGAAATAGTTATCTGGCTAATTATGCAGAACAATTCAATGAAAATGTAAAAATAATTCCTACAACTATTGATACCGCTATATTTAAACGTAAAAAAAACTATCAAAACAACAGTAAGATCTGTATCGGCTGGAGTGGTAGTCATACTACCATAAAACATTTTGAAGAAGCGGTTCCATTTCTAAAAAAGATCAAAGAAAAATATGGAGACAATGTTTTTTTTAAGGTGATGGGCGATGAATTATATAATAATGTCGAACTTGATATCAAAGGTATTCCATGGAGCAATAATACAGAAACGGAAGAGCTGGAAAGTTTTGATATTGGTATTATGCCATTACCCGATGACCAATGGGTTAAAGGGAAATGCGGTTTAAAGGGATTGGCATATATGGCTTTGGAGGTTCCTACGATCATGTCGAAGATAGGTGTAAATACAGAGATCATAAATGATGGAACAAACGGTTTTTTAGCGGGTACGGAAGAAGAATGGATCCGTAAATTATCCCAACTCATAGAATCATTTGAATTACGCAAGCAATTAGGTGAACAAGGCAGGAAAACCGTTGAAGAACGTTATTCCGTAGAATCACAAAAAAACAATTACCTCAGGCATTTTAATGAATTATTGAATCGATAAAATCTTACATTTGTACCCTACGAATTACGAATTTTCCGCCGCGGCGGACGAATAACGAATCTTTGTGTAAGGCATTCGTAAATTCATAAAGAATGGTTATCCGTACAAATTACGAACAACAAACTACTAACTAATAAAAAAAATGGAAACAACAGCAGAATTAAAAAATGTAGCATTAGAAAAAAAACACATTTCGCTTGGCGCTAAAATGGTACCTTTTGCAGGATACAACATGCCGGTATCATATGCTGGATTAAATGAAGAACATGCTACCGTACGTTCTGCAGTGGGTGTATTTGATGTAAGCCACATGGGTGAATTTATTTTAAAAGGTGAACATGCTTTGGACCTGATCCAACGCGTTACTTCCAATGATGCAGCTGTATTAGAAGATAATAAGATCCAATACTCCTGTTTACCTAATGATAAAGGCGGAATTGTTGATGACTTGTTGGTATACCGCATCAATGCAACAGAATATATGCTTGTTGTAAATGCATCTAATATTGAAAAGGACTGGAATTGGATCAAGAAGTTCAATACTAAAGGTGTTGAAATGAAAAATATTTCGGATGATGTTTCATTACTTGCCGTACAAGGACCTAAAGCCATACTGGCATTGCAAAAATTAACGGATGTAAATCTTTCGGAAATACCCTATTATACATTCAGAAAAGGAAAGTTCAACGGTGTTGATAATGTCATCATTTCCAACACAGGTTATACCGGTGCAGGCGGATTTGAAATTTATTTCGCGAATGAAGTAGCGGATAAAATGTGGGATGGGATATTTGCTGCAGGGGCTGAATTTGGAATCAAACCTATTGGTTTGGGTGCCCGTGATACATTACGTTTGGAAATGGGTTTCTGTTTATATGGCAATGATATTGATGATACCACTTCACCTATTGAAGCAGGCTTAGGGTGGATCACAAAATTCACCAAAGACTTCACTAACAAAGCAGCGATACTTGAACAAAAAGAAAAGGGTGTCAACAGAAAATTAGTTGGTTTTGAAATGATCGACCGCGGTATTCCTCGTCATGACTACCAGATCGCGGATGCTGCAGGAAATATTATTGGTAAAGTAACTTCAGGAACTCAGGCGCCATCGTTAAATAAAGCAATTGGAATGGGTTATTTATCCACGGCTTTTGCAAAAACTGAGTCTGAAATATTTGTTATCATTCGCGATAAACCAATTAAAGCGAAAGTGGTTAAAATTCCGTTTTATAAAGCATCATAGTTGCCATTTGCAATACCTCACCCCTGCCACTCTCCAAAGGAGAGGGGTGAGTACAATTAAAAACTAATTTAGCACATTGGCTCCCTCTTCCCTCTCCTTTGGAGAGGGGATAAAGGGGTAAGGTTAAGTAAAATCTCATGAATAAAATCGAAGTTTGTTTCACCCCACAATCCTTTCCATTGTTTAAAAATGACAACGCCATTGTTGTAGTTATTGATGTATTGCGTGCAACATCTGCTATTTGTGCTGCATTTCATCACGGAGTAGAAAAGATGATCCCTGTTGCAACGACTGAAGAAGCAAAAAAATACCAAAAAATGGGATTTATTGCGGCTGCGGAGCGCAATGGTGAAATGATAGAAGGCTTTGACCTTGGAAATTCTCCTTTCGGTTATATGGATGTAAAATTCAAAGGTAAAACCATTGCCATTTCTACTACTAACGGCACACAAGCCATTGACGCAGCACGCGATTCTTATAAAGTGATCATCGGTTCATTTGTTAACATAGAGGCCATTATCAATTACCTGATCAAACAAAAACGTGATGTGATATTTTTATGCGCGGGCTGGAAAAATAAATTCAACCTGGAAGATACGTTATTTGCAGGGGCTTGTGCCCAACAATTATTGGATAACAAAACATTTAAAACAGAGTGTGACTCCACACTTTCCGCTACCCGTTTGTATACTTTAGCTAAAACAGACCTGTATGGCTTTTTATCAGACTCCTCACATCGCAAGCGTCTGGAAAAATTAGATCTTGAAAAAGATATCCGTTTTTGCCTTACACTAAACCAAACCAATGTAATACCTGTATTGGAAGGTAAATACCTGGTGAAAATGGTTTAAAACTGTTTATATTTTATCTACCTCTTATACCCCGATTTTCAATAATTTGTATAAATTTGAGTTCATAATTAGAAACAAAATGAGTGTAAAACAACGAACAATAAAGAATGTAGTTACTATTTCAGGTGTGGGATTACATACGGGGAAACAAACAACGCTTACATTTCGCCCGGCATCTGAAAATCACGGATATAAATTTCAACGCACTGATCTTCCCGGCAATCCTGTAATAGATGCTGATGTTGACAATGTAGTTGATACTTCACGCGGCACAACATTAGAACAAAATGGCGCGAAAATCCATACTACCGAGCATGTTTTGGCAGCATTGGTAGGAATGGAAATTGACAATGTATTGATGGAAATGGATGGGCCCGAAATGCCTATAATGGATGGTAGTTCAATGCCTTTTATTAAAAAATTGGAAGAAGCAGGAAACGTGGAGCAAAACGCGGAACGTATTTATTTTGAACTGACAGAGAATTTAACGTTTGAAGACCCTGTAAAACAGGTAGAAATGCTTGCTGTACCACAGGATACTTTTCGTGTTACGGTAATGGTTGATTACAATTCAGACGTGTTAGGCACGCAGCATGCTCATATTTATAACGTAGGTGAGTTCAAAAAAGAGATCGCCATGTGCAGAACTTTTGTGTTCCTTCATGAACTGGAGGCGTTGCTTTCCCATAACCTGATAAAAGGCGGGGATCTTAATAACGCTATCGTATTGGTAGATAAAGAAGTTCCAAAAGATAAGATAGAGTATCTAAAAAAAGTTTTTCATAAAGAAGATGTGGAAGTGAAAGGAAAAGGAGTGTTAAACAATACTGTCCTTCATCATTTCAATGAACCTGCGCGTCATAAATTACTTGACATTGTGGGCGACCTGGCATTGGTTGGAGTTCCTTTAAAGATGCATGTACTAGCGGGCCGTCCCGGACATGCAGGAAATATCGCATTCGCAAAAAAGATCAAAGAACTTATCAAGTCAAAAAAGAAAAGTCTAAAAACATTTGACCTTGATAAAGAACCGCTTTATAATATCAACGATATTATGAAAATGCTTCCCCACCGTTATCCGTTTTTAATGGTGGATAAAATAATTGAAATGGACAGTACCAGCATTGTAGGTATAAAAAATGTAACCATGAATGAACCTTTCTTTCAAGGCCACTTTCCTGAAATGCCTGTATTCCCGGGTGTTATGCAAATAGAGGCCATGGCGCAAGTGGGTGGAATCTTTGCTTTATCACAAGTACCCGATCCTGAATATTACAGCACCTATTTTATGAAAATAGACGGGGTAAAATTTAAGCAAAAAGTATTACCGGGCGACACAATTGTGTTTCGTCTTACATTGGAAAGTCCAATAAGAAGAGGACTTGTTAACATGCGCGGTATTGGTTATGTAAACGGAAAAGAAGTTTCTGAAGCTATAATGCTTGCGCAAGTGATCAAAGATAAAGCACCTAAGGATGCTAAAACGGCTATAACTGTATGAGCAACTTAAATTTCATTCATCCCAAGGCTAAGATCGGCAATAACGTTACTATTTCACCATTTGCTTTCATTGATGACAATGTAGAAATCGGCGACAATACGTGGATTGGGCCCAATGTAGCTATTTTTTCAGGAGCCCGCATCGGAAAAAATTGCAGAATATTTCCCGGAGCGGTTATTTCCGGTATCCCTCAGGACCTTAAATTCAATGGAGAAGATACTACTACTGAAATTGGTGATAATACAACCATTCGTGAGTGTGTTACCGTTAACCGCGGCACCACCGATAAAATGAAAACGGCTGTTGGAAAAAATTGTTTACTGATGGCCTATGTACATGTTGCACATGATTGCATACTCGGAGACAACATTATTATCGCAAATAGCGTAAACCTCGCAGGGCACGTCACCATTGAAGACTGGGTGATCTTAGAAGGGCTTGCAGCTGTTCAGCAGTTTGTAAAAATAGGTGCGCATGCATTTATCACAGGAGGCTCTTTGGTCCGTAAAAATGTTCCGCCTTTTACCAAAGCGGCACGTGAACCATTGCAATATGTAGGAATTAATTCGGTTGGTATGCGCAGAAGAGGATACAATAATGAAAGCATCCTGCAGGTAGAAGATATTTATCGTACACTGTATGTACGCGGACATAATGTTACCAATGCCGTTGCTGTAATTGAACAGGAAGCTCCATCATCCGCAGAAAAAGAACAGATCTTACGTTTCATCAATGAATCAAAAGATGGAATCATGAGAGGAATCTCTTAAGAAAAAAGTTATCCGTTATTAGTTATCAGTTAATTGTGATTCCCTAATAACCATTAACAATTAACAATTAACTTTTGATTTCACTAAACAACATAGGCAAACGCTATAATTCCGAGTGGATATTCCGCAAAGTAGATTATCAGTTCAGCAGCGATAACAACTATGCTATTCTTGGTGCCAATGGTTCCGGTAAATCAACTTTATTACAGATTATTGCGGGAAATTTAATACCATCGGAAGGAGGAATAGAGTTCAAAGTTCAAAGTTTAAAGTTTAAAGTTGAAGAGGAGTACCGTTATAAGTACATTAGTTTTGCAGCACCTTATCTTGAATTATTTGAAGAGTTTACATTAACTGAATCAATAGAGTTCCAGTCGAAGTTCAAGCCTTTTTATGAAGAGCTGAACACACAACAAATCATTGAACTTACTGAGCTTGAAAAATCAAAAGACAAACAATTAAAAAACTATTCTTCGGGAATGAAACAACGGGTACGACTTGCATTGGCCATTCTATGTGACACCCCCCTCCTATTACTTGATGAACCTACATCCAATCTTGATAAAAAAGCCATTAACTGGTATCAAAAATTAGTAGAGCAATACTCAAAAAATCGTATGATCATTGTCGCTTCCAACCAACAGGAACAGGAATACCCGTTTTGTAATAAACAATTGAATGTGGAGGAATATAAATTATGAATCCAATTGTTTTTAACTGTGTCTTATTATATCTTTTCGTAGTAGCTTTTTCGTTGTTGCAATCGCGTTTAAAACTTATTAAAGATTCTCCAATTAGCTTTGTTTTTGTGGTATTAGTAGTTCCGTTTTTAATTTATGCTAAAACAGCATCAAAACGTCCAAATTTGACATGGACAGAATTAACTGGTTTTGAGATACTGGGCTATACTTTAGTTATTTCTTTTATGAATGCAAAAAGAATTGTTCCCAAATTAAATGAAGGCTTTATATATGCATATACTTTATTTCACTGGTATATTTTATCAGAAACAATTAACAAAATTGGTTTTAATTTTATATTAATAACAATTTCTATTATATCTGTTTATCCAACATTTTTAATAATTAAAAATGCATTTGAAGATAAATTAGTGACAAGGCAAGAAAAAATTATACTTTACTATTGGTTTTTATTTATAATTGGATACACGTATATTAATGAAGTAGCCCTCAATGTTATTCAACCTATCTTTACTATGAATGAAATAACTTTATCATCCATCATTATTATAGCATTTTCTGCTCTTCAATTATACTTCATCTCCACTGTTTTATCATTACTATTTATTTCTGTCCCTCTGTTTCATATGGATAAAGGGATGGAAAGTTTTAGTATTCGTTGGGATAGAGCTGTTGCTGAAAGAAATGAAATTTTGAAGCATAAACTGGATAATTATATTGAATACCAAATTAATATACCACAGGTAGCCACCATAACTGCATTTTCTGCTTTATTATTCTTCCTTGACCATATATATAACTGTCCGGCTATTACTACTATAATTTATACTGTTTTATTGCCATTGTTTTATTTTTATTTTAAAATAAGCCCTAGTAAAAATATTTAATATACTATTTGGCCCAACTTTGCGTTATAAAAAAACAAAACAATAATTATGAAGAATCTGGTTCTCATATTATTACTCTTATCAACATTCTGCCTTGCACAGAAAGAAAACAAAACTGCTCCTAAACCTGCAACAGATGATTGCCCTGACTTTAAGAAAAAAAAGAACAGCAGTAAAGCCGAATACCTTTATTTTCTGCGCACCAATAAGGCAAAGGATCCGCAGACTGTAAATCAATCTGCTGCTCCGGGAGTTCCCCGTTCAAGAGAAGTTACAAGACCGTCGTCTGCAGATGATCCATTTAACACTCCTAAAATGGCAAGGAGAACTCAATCAAAATCTTCTCGAAAAAACCCGGAAAATCCAGAAACCATCGTTTCTTCTGATCATATAAAAGGAGAACCTAAAGCGATAGAAGAAAAAACACCGGAAATAATCGAAGTAAAAAATGCAGTTCCACCCGTAACTGAAGACATTAAAAAGGGAGAGAAAACCGAAGAAGTTATTTCCTCTAAAGAAAATGAGGAAAAATCTGAGATAGTTAAAGAAGAAAAGGCAGAAGTTACTTCTGTTAAAGGCCAAACAGAAGCCGCAGGAGGGCAACACAGTGTAAAAGAGAAACCTGAGAAATCTAAAAAAGCGAAAAGCATCTCCTCCTCCGGAAAAACTGTAAAATTTAGAAAAAGAAATGCCGGAAAATGCCCGGACTTCTAGAGATTATAAATTAAAAATGATGGATTATAGATTTAAAGCGAAAGAATTAAAATCCTCAATCATCCTTTAATCTATAATCCTTAATTTCATCAAGTTTGCATTTCAGTCCATTAATCCTATCTTTGCAGTCCAATTTTAAAAAACAGTGAATAGTTATCAGTGAATAGGAAACAGGCCCTTTAGCCTGTATTTGTCCGATCAACTATTAACCAATAACCAATAACTTAAAAAAAGATGGCAAATTCAGGCGACATCAGCGTAGGTTCAGTGATCCGTTTCAATGGAGAACTTTGTAAGATAGAAGAATACCAACACCGTACTCCGGGTAATTTACGTGCATTTTACCAGGCACGTATGCGTAATTTAAAAACAGGTAAGATTGTTGAGAACCGTTTCCGTGTTGGCGAATCTGTTGAAGTGGTACGCGTTGAATACAAACAAATGCAGTTCATTTATACCGAAGGTGACTTTATTGTTTGTATGGATAATGAAACCTATGAACAAGTACATGTTCCGGCTTTCCTGGTGGGTGAAGGATTAAAATTTTTAAAAGAAGGAATGGAAGTAAAAGTATCATTTGAAGGTGATGAGCCCATTTTAGCCGAAGCGCCTGTGTTTGTTGAACTAGTGATCACTTATACTGAACCGGGCGTTAAAGGGGATACTGCTACTAATACATTAAAAGCTGCTACATTGGAAACAGGCGCCATTGTTAAAGTGCCTCTGTTTATTAATGAAGGAGAAAAAATAAAAGTGGATACCCGTACTTCTTCTTATGCGGAGCGAGTAAAATAATTATTTCAGCTTTTTTATCATCCTCATTGGCCGAGTCATGCATATTGTTCAGCAACTGCTACCGAAACAATTTTAAATTTCATATTTATTTCTTAAAATTAGGGGTTTTTATTTTGTGAATTTCATGAGCTTCATCCAACTTCCCGCAGCATGAGTAATTTTTGTTGCAATCCTGTCAAAAAAATTTACTGAATTTGCCGGCTTTAAACGAGTTTTTATCCTTTGTCATTTAAAACTATTTTTTTACTTCCGAAATTAAACTTTCCTGCTGAACAAACTCATTCGTTCGGGCGGGCGATTTCCGAATTTAGAATGCCCTGCTTACACCGATTACAAAACGATATTGCACATAATCTTTATCTGTTGCGGGAATTCTATTTAAGAAAAATGGCATATCAAAACGAATGGTCAATGGTTCTACTGTTTGTAATACACCAAATCTTTTGATCGTTAAAGCAACACCTAAGCCTGCATCTATACGCACATCGCTCATTTTTAAAACATTATCATTTACAGCATTGTAATTAATGATACCTGCATCGCCAAATAAATATGTTGTTAATTTAAATGTACGTGTCAGCCAGTTTTGTTTTTTTATTTTTATGATGCCGCTAAACTCCAGCTCTGCATTTATTGCAGCACCTGTTTGTCCTTTATAAGTATATGTAACAGTACTGTCGCTTTGTAATTGCGGGGCAAGGTAACCCGAATAACCACGAAGGTTAAGCCCGCCGCCATGATGGAAATAATTTGTCGAAGCACCAATTTCAGCCCATTCAGGGTCAAAGAAACCTTGAGAACGGGTATATTTATTTTCCATCATTTCTTCCGGATTAGCGCCTGCTAAAAATAAAGAGGATTCATTTGCCCAATTTTTTCCCGTTCCATATTGCCCGAACAAGCGTGTGTTTAAATTTAATCGCCCCAAGCGCGTACGATTTATTACACTCAATTTGGCTGTTTGAAAATCATAATCACTCATTAAGGCAGAAGAGCGCATTCCTAAATTAATAGTACCATTTCCTACATGATAATTATAGGTATGCTCTAATCCAATATTTATAGTATTGTTCAATTGATTTGGGGTCCATTCATTCGGTAATAACAAGTAAGGAATATCATTCAATCCTTTACGATACATGGATTTGAAGAACATGTATATTCTATTTTTTTCTTTGACATCTTTTCTGTCAAAACCAATTGTATATCCGTTCAGTCCATCCAGTGCTTTCGCGGATAAATAAAACGAAGAACCTTTCATAAAACGATCGGTGGCGGTACGGTAATTGAATTTGAAATTAAAATTATCGTATAAATTTTTCGCGGATCTTTCAGTAGTGGTATCCAGATAATTTTGAGCTACACCGGTATTGAGCCAAACTGTGGCATCAAAAATATGTTTGTAATTCATGTAATTCCCATTCAGATGTATACCCGCTTTTATTCCATCATAGCCATTGTACCATACATCCGGACGGGCAAACAGTTCATATCTTGTCCAGTCAGAGGGATTATAAATTTTAGAATCAAAGCGATACTTTATAGGAAATTTTTGGTTGTTATCCAGCATGTGCACATCTGCTAAACGTGTACTAGGGTCTATCAATACATTAATGATACCGCTCGGCATAATAATAGTTGCGGTATATTCGGGCTGTACTTTATCCCAACCGATCCAGCGGGGAAGAACTGTTGCATTTGTTTTTTTTACGAACCAATTGTTTGGGATATGATAATAATAAATGCTGTCATTCCCTCCTACTACTGCAAAATCAATTGGCATTTGCATTCCTTTGCGTTTGAAAGTAATGTGATACTCACCCAAAGCATTCCCGGGTTTTACTGATTCAATTGAATAATCAATTGTTTTAGAAGTTTCTATCCAGGCATCAAAGAACCAGTTCAGGTCAACATGTGTGTATTGAATAATTGAATTCCTGAAATCTTCAATATATGGATGAGCAAATTTCCATTGATCAACATAGTGTTTCATTGCGGCTAAAAAAAGTGAATCGCCCAACGTATATTGTAAGTTATACAACATGGTTGCAGTTTTCACATACACCTGGCTATATCCTCCTCCATGTCGTATCTCTCCTTTATATCCATCGGAATGTTCGTTGATGGTTGTTTCTATATTTTTTGCAGCTTCACCCATATGCCGGTTATATATTTCGCTGTTACGAACAAAATCC
This sequence comes from Bacteroidota bacterium, assembly GCA_052389695.1. GTDB lineage: Bacteria > Bacteroidota > Bacteroidia > 2-12-FULL-35-15 > 2-12-FULL-35-15 > 2-12-FULL-35-15. The sequence goes on from JBQTHQ010000098.1 coordinate 41,535, forward strand.
GGTTCGGTGAACCGCTGAACATATTTTGATTTAGGCTGATATTGTACCCGTTGCAAGCCATCAATGCGTTCAAGGGTCCAGTTGGTCACGAATTGTGTGAATCCCTCATCCATTGCGGCTCTGTATGTTTCATTCGTACCCAGCATACCGAAGAACCAGTTATGGCTTATTTCATGCACGAACAGGTCACGGTAACCCGGATCAAATCCGCCGCAAAGTGTAAGCATGGGATATTCCATACCATCCTGCGCATCCGCAACGATCATTTTAGGATAAGCATACATTCCAAAATCTTCAGAATTTACTTTAATGATTTTAGAAGCATAATCCGCAGCATTTTGCCAGTGGCCGGCATGAGGCTCCTGCACTAATGAAATACATTTAATACCATTCCATTCCGCTTCTCCAATGCGATAAGAAGGATCGGCAGTAAGTGCAAAATCATGCACGTTCTCGGCATGAAATTTCCATGTTTTAGTAGTTCCGTCAGGCTGAATGATCACAGAAGGTTTTTCACCCCAGGGTTTATTTTTAAAATTTTTAATGTCGAGCTTTGCGCGAAGGTCAGCAGGGAGTACTTCATCATTATTCAACAACACTCCGGTTGCATCCAAAACATAATGGTTCGGAAAAGTAAATGAAACATCAAATGTTCCGAAATCGCCATAAAACTCATGATCCATGTGCTGATCGGTATCCCAGCCAAATTTACGATCATACACAGAGATGCGCGGATACCAGTGCACTACATCATAATGCGTATTGCCCCAGGAATTGAACATTTTCATCCGGTTACGGATACTCCCATAATCAAAATAGGTTTTGAAATCAATTTTAAAAATGATGCTTTGTCCGGGTTTAAGTGGTGTGGGAAGAAATACTTTCAGGATGGTGTTATCCTGTTCTGTTTTTAATTCAGCACCATTGAGTGTGATCTTTGAAACAGCTGTACCCAGGCCCTGCTCCTGGTATTTACCGAACTTCACTTTATAATTATTGTTCTTATACAGATCTTCCAGGTAAGAACCTTTGGTTTGTGCATTATTGTATAAATGAAAATAAACAAAGGCTAATTCATCGGGCGAATTATTCCAGTAAGTCAATTCTTCGGAAGCATCAATGATATTTGTTTTAATATCGATGGCTGCCGTTATTTTATAATGAACATCCTGCTGCCAATACCCTTCAAAAGGTTTACGATTTTTCCAGTAATATTTATTGGTACTGCTTTGGTAAGTGTTTTCAGGAAATTGCGCGAGTGCATTAAATGTAAATACAATCAATACAAGCGTAATAATTTTTGACCTCATAATAAATGAATTAATTTATTTCATTCGTAATTTTTCAATTTTTTGAAGCTCATCAACATCTAACTTATCTTTTAACCTATTTGTAAGCATTTTATTAACGATCAAATCTTTTAAGCTGATGTATTTTACAGTAAGCGTTTTTGAATAATTAAATTTTATTGTATTTTTTTCAGCATCACTATAGAATACGCCGGTAATGGTATTAAAAATATCAATATCCATTGGTTCATTTCCCACTATAAATGAAAAAGGTTGTAAAAAATCCAGGTTTTCAATTTGTTTTACTCCATCAGGCGGGAATTTTAATTTAAGAAATGATTTGCAAATTTTTTCTTTGTTCAGTTCCACAGGTTTTACCCATATATCCAGATCACTTGTAGACCGATTATATCCATGAAAATTAACAGCATACCCTCCTGCGATCATATATTCAACTTTATTTTTATTAAAAGCGGATAAAATATTTTCAAAATTTGAAGCGATGCTCATAGTTTGGTTTTCGGTTCTTGAATAGTTATTTTTTTTTCCAGAGCCGGCCAATTACCATTTGACAATAATTGGTCTCGCATAAAAAATTTACGCATTTCTTCTAACTTGTTCATTAACTCTTTAGGGGATAACTCTGCCATTTTTTTTCGAAGGTATTCTTCTTGCTCTTTAAACGAATTAAAAACATGAATACTTTTATCTCCATAACTAACCAAAGGCTCTTTTACTAATGAGAGTTTTGATTTTGTTTTATATGTTTTTTTTTTCGTCATTTAACCGTAATAAATTGGGAGGTTATTTACACCATAAATATAGGAATTTTAGAATAATGGAAGGAAGTATTTCGATTGGGAGATCAATCTATTACATCATGCAGATCCTTCACAGAACCAAAGCCAATGACATCCCTTGCCGGGCCGTCATCTGTTATTTCAATGGCACGCATTAATTTTTCGGAACCGAATTTATCTTTTAAGCTATATAAGGTTTTCCGGAGTTTATCTTTTCTGCTGTTATCTTCAAACAATCCATACTGCACCATATTTTCATCCACAAAATTTCCTACATATATACTTATCAGAATAACATTGGTATTGATAACTTCTTCACAATGATTCTCTTTTTGATAATGCAGCATCCGTTTTTTTAATGCTTTTAATATCTCTGCTCCATCCTGCATGGGTATGCTTATGCTGATGTTATCGTTATAACTGTGCCCGCTTTCATAACAGGTGTGAAAGCCAATGGTTTTACAAAACAGATTTTTATCCACCATTCTCCTTTCAAGCGTTAAACAAAGCGATAATAATATTTCTTTAACTCCTTCTAATGATTTCCGCTGATCTGCTGATAAATGCCGCATGGCCTGCATGCTTTTATAATCACTGTCGCGCATATCCACTTCAGCAAAATTCAAACGCTTGTGCCAGTAGTCGCCAACTACGCCTTTGCAAATAATACGTAAGCGTTCAGGTGATGTATGCCGTAATTCAAGCGGTGTATTTATTCCCGCATTTTTTAAACGTTCTTCCATGTTGTATGCAATTCCCGGAAGATCTCTTAATTTTAATT
>JBQTHQ010000099.1:0-7800 GCA_052389695.1 Bacteroidota bacterium
TCCCAAACCTCAATTTTAAAAGGTGATATCAATGGCTCTAATTTGCCCTGGACCTACAGGATGGATCTGAGAGTGGAGAAGGGTGTGAAACTTTCCTGGGGCAAGGATGGAGAGGAAAAGAAACAGGCGTACCTGAACATTTATTTACAGGTATTGAATTTATTAAACACCAGGAATATCAAATTCGTTTACCGCTATACCGGTAATCCTGATGATGATGGTTATTTAGGTTCACCTCTTGATCAGGCAGCATCTACAGGAAGAGTAAGCCAGCAAGCTTTTACTGATCAATATGGTATCAGGGTAAATGACCCTAACAATTACAGCCAGGCGCGTGTTATCCGTTTAGGTTTGTTGCTGGATTTTTAAGTATAATATATAGAAATATAAAAAATATTAGTCCCCTAATTTAGTAAATATCAAACACATGAAAAATAATCGTATCAAGCTTATCATTTCTGCATCCCTTGTAACATTTTGTTTTAATTCCCAGGCAAAAGAAAATGTGGGATCAACACTTATTAAGCCAACGACAACTGTTGATAACAGGTCCATGATGTCCAATTGCGCTCCCGCAAAAGCGCAAACCGATTTGGATATTAATAACGTCCGGGCCAGGATATTTACCGGTGGGGATATGTGGTGGGATCTGATCAATAATCCAAGGTACTTTATTCCAAAACCTGAAAAGCCTGAGGATCCGGGGCCAAGCTCTTTATTTGCAGGTTCTTTATGGATCGGGGGATATGATGCCGGTGGAATATTAAAAGTAGCCGCGCAAACCTACCGCCAGGGAGGTAATGATTACTGGCCGGGCCCTTTAACCCTTTCCGCTACAACAGATGCAGGTACCTGTTCTGACTGGGATAAATTCTGGAAGATCAACAGTAAGGATGTGGAAATGTATGCTGATTGGTATGAAGGTGGGCAAGAAGGAGTTAATCCTGTTTCCCCCACCGCTATGGAAGTTATTAATACCTGGCCCACTCTAAGCTCTGACGGACAGCCATTAGCGCCTTATCATGATGCGGACGGGAATGGATTTTATGATCCTTCCCAAGGCGATTACCCGGATTTCGATATCAGGAAAACAAAAGGATGCGCCGCACAATTATATGGCGACCAGTCCATTTTTTGGGTATTCAATGATAAAGGAAATGTACATACCGAAACAGAAGGGCAATCTATTGGATTGGAAATACAGGCCCAGGCGTTTGCTTTTCAAACCAGCGATGAGATCAATAACATGACCTTTTATAAATACAAGATTATCAATAAATCATCCTTTCGGTTGGATAGTACTTATTTTGGAGTATGGGACGATCCTGATCTGGGTTTTTACCTCGATGATTATGTGGGCTGTGATGTGGGATTAGGTCTGGGTATTGTATACAATGCGAACGATGTAGATGGCAGTGGTCAGGTTACCGCTTATGGAGCAAATCCCCCGGCTGTTGGGGTTGACTTCTTTGAAGGGCCTTATGCTGATAGTAATGCAGTTGATGATAATCCGGATTTAGTACCCGCCAGTTTTACAAATTATGGAGATGGCAAAGTAGATAATGAACGTTTGGGAATAGGTAAATTTATTTATTATGACAATGATTTTTCAGTAATGGGGAACCCCAGCCTGGCTGTACATTATTACCAGTACCTGACAGGTATCTGGAAAGATGGCACGCCATTCACTTATGGCGGTAACGCTCATTTAACAGGAGCTCCTTGTGATTACGTATTTCCCGGTACATCCGATCCCTATGGTTTTGGTTTGGGAGGCGATAAGACTAATCCCCAGGGTGGAGCCAACTGGACCGCAGCCGGTACTGTATCCGGTGATAAACGCTTTTTAGAAAGCGCAGGCCCCTTTACTTTACAACCGGGTGCGGTTAATACCATTACTATAGGAGTGCCTTGGGCCCGCGCTACACAGGGTGGGGCCCTGGCTTCAGTCGCTCTATTAAAAGGCGCTGATGATAAAGCGCAGCAATTATTTAACAACTGTTTCGCGACACTGGATGGGCCGGATGCTCCGAATTTAGCGATTCAGGAGTTGGACAGGGAGCTGATCTTAACCTGGTCAAACCCAAAAGGTTCTAATAATTTTAATGAGAAATATACCGAAGATTATGATAAATCAAGCAGCGCAGACTCCCTATATCGTTTCCAGGGATACCAGATCTACCAGTTAAAAGATGGTACAGTTGCCCAAACGGACTTATATAATGTAGACAGGGCCCGCTTAGTGTTTCAATGCGATATACAGGATAATGTTTCACAAATTGTAAACTATGTAAATAACCCTCTTTTATCGGCATTGGTACCGGAGGAAAAAGTAAACGGGCTTAATAAGGGAATAGTACATTCCTTGAAACTTACCACTGATAAATTTGCACAGGGGGACAATCGTTTTGTAAATCATAAAACCTATTATTACGCTATTGTTGCCTATGGTTACAGCTCTACCCAAATACCTGTCAATCTTAATTTATTAAATAATTATAGTCCTTATATCGCGGGCAGGAACCGATCGGATGCTGAATTTTTTCATGCCGCCATTCCGCATGTACCTTCTCCGGAGGCCAGTGGAACACATGTACATTCTGCTTATGGTTCAGGCCCTGAAATAGGACGTTTAGAAGGTACAGGTAATGGCGGCCTTGTATTGGATTTGACAGCAGCATCAGAAGCCGAGATAGTGTATTCATCAACTTCACGCAGCAATCATCCCGTTTATCAAAGCGGTCGCGGCCCGATAAATGTCAAGGTAATTGACCCGCTGAATGTTCCAGCGGATAATTTTAAATTTTCAATGTATAATACGCATAATGTCGGGATGATGAATGATAGTGTCAGTGGAGGAATAAGTGACACTGCCAAATGGAAACTGGAGAACCTTACAACCGGTGAAATAGTCTGGTCAAATACCACTATAAAGCAACCGAATGAACAGATTATTAACGACCAGATAACCGGATCAGGGGATCCCAATGATGATATACCTAAATGGGGTCTTTCTGTAAGTGTTTCGGCTGTTTCAGATCCGGGAACAAATGTTGGCAACAATGGATTTTTAGAAGCAACAATGACCTTTTCTGACGATAGCAAACAATGGTTAACTGCTGTTACTGATCAGGATGGTGAAAGCTTAAATAACTGGATACGTTCAGGTACTACTACGAATAATCCAAATCCCCAGTATAGCGATTATTATGCAGGTTTTGATGATCCGCAAATTTATGAGAAAGTGTTGGACGGAACATGGGCGCCTTATCGTCTAGCTGCATATACAATTACAGGCACTGGTTTTCCCTATACAGGAGGTCCGGCGTTTTATCACACTGCTACAATAAGTGGTAATAAAATGCAAAATTTAGCAAGTGTGGATGTGGTCATTACCAGCGACAAATCAAAATGGACACGTTGTCCTGTAATTGAAATGCAAGAGGAAACAGCTTTAGCAATTGGTGGTGCTCCAAAACTTCAAATGCGCAGATCCCCATCAGTTGATAAGAATGGAAATCCTGCCCCTGTAGGAAGCAGTGTCAGTTACAATCCTAATGATCCAAATTATATTGGCGGAATGGGAATGGGCTGGTTCCCGGGATATGCAATTAATATAGAAACCGGTGAACGTTTAAACATGGCTTTTGGTGAAGATTCCTGGTTAGCGAGCGAAAATGGCGCTGATATGAAATGGAATCCTACAAGTGTAATGTATTCTGTAGGCGGCCCTCGCCCTACATTTGGGGGCAAACATTATATTTATGTGTTTGGCCACAATGGAGATCAGCGTTACCTTGCTACCCAGTCGCAAGGTATGGGAGGCGAATTAAGGGATGTTCCGCGTTACGATGCAGGATATACTATATATAAGCTTTTTACAGCAGCCTCGATAACATCAGGTGTTATAAGTGATCTATATAAAAGTGAAGTATTCAGAGATGCCATGTGGGTAAATATTCCAATATTGGCTTCAGGCCACAGTTTATTTGAAACCGATGTAAAGGTACGTTTGAGGGTTACAAAACCATACCAAAAATATAGTACAGGAGACAAGGTTAATGTAGGCGATTTTTTGGTTCCTGGTGAAACATATCTTCTTCAAAGCGGATCCATCATGTATAATTCAAAATCGTACTTCACTAATTATGGAATAGGTTGTTATACTACAATTCCGCAGGGTTTTACAGTTCCGGTTAGTTTTGTTGCCGATACCGCTCTGCCTTATACAGTTATTACAACCGGAAATTGTGCATCAAATCCTAACCCCCCAATTGTTGTAAAAACAATTAATGGCGGGAACCCGGTTTATGATTTTAATACGGTGGGTCTGGCAACGCATAAGAATGATGAAGCATCTGCAAAAGAAGCGCTTGATCTGATCAATATTGTACCTAATCCTTATTATGCTTATTCCGGGTATGAACAAGAAGCCATTGACCAGGTAGTTAAAATTACCAACCTGCCCGGTAAATGTGTTGTTTCGATATATACATTGAATGGTACATTGATAAGAAAGATCACAAAGGATGATAGTGATGCAAAAGCATCGCTTGACTGGGATTTGAAAAACCAGGCGAAAATTCCGGTTGCCAGTGGTTTATACATTATTCATGTAGATGTACCTCAGGTAGGTGAAAAAATATTAAAATGGTTTGGTGTAATGCGTCCGCAGGATTTGGAGGCGTATTAAGATTATAATTAATCGATAAAAGATAAGATTTACATAAATAAAAAGATATGACACACTCTTGTAAATTATTAAGTAGTATTGCCCTGGCCGGCTTATTTATACTGCCAACAAGCGATGCAATGGCTGGAAATCCTGACCGTGCAGGCGCAGCAGGTGCTACCGAATTACTAATTAATCCATGGGCACGCAGCTCCGGTTGGGCTGGTTGCAATATGGCAGGGATAAAAGGCCTGGAAGCTTCTTTTTCCAACATTGCGGGAATCGCTCATACAAAGAAAACTGAAGTGCTGTTTGCACGCACCCAATGGTTAAAAGGCACGGATATAAATATCAATGCGTTTGGATTGACCCAACGTGTTGGTGAAACCGGAGCCATTGGCCTTTCAATCATGTCAATGGACTTTGGAGATATTCCGATCACAACTGTAGAAAATCCGGAAGGAACAGGCTTAGGGACATTTTCTCCGCAGTTTATCAATATAGGAGTGTCCTACGCAAAAGGTTTTTCTGATAATATTTTTGGTGGTTTAACTGTGCGTGGTATCACTGAAAAAATATCTAACGTAACCGCAAGAGGCATTGCTTTGGATGCAGGTATCCAATACATAGCAGGTAAACACGACCAGTTAAAATTTGGTATAGCATTAAAAAATGTAGGGCCGCGAATGAAATATTCAGGAGACGGTTTATCTTTTAAAACTCCTGTACCGGGCGCTACAAATAATGCGAATACATACACTGTTGAAAATCGTGCTTCACAATTTGAGTTACCTTCAACTTTGAGTATCGGAGCAGGATATGATTTTTATTTTAAAAAGGATAGTGTCTTGTCAAAAACACACAGGATAACCGCGATGGGAACATTTACTTCCCAGTCTTTTGATAATGATCAGATCAAAGCAGGGCTTGAGTATGGTTTTAAAAACATGTTCATGGTGCGTGCAGGTTATACGTATGAAAAAAATGTTTTTTCTAATACAGAGCGAACTACTGCTTTTACCGGGCTAAGCGCAGGAGCGACAGTAGAAGTGCCATTTGGTAAAAATAAATCTACATTTGGTATAGATTATTCTTATAGGTCTACAAATCCATTTAGCGGAGTTCATTCAATAGGTGTCCGGATAAATTTATAATTTTTACGTATATTTGTATTCATAAAGAGAGTTCCGTCCCGCACACCTGCGGGACGGGATTCTCTTTTGCTTTAATAAATTCAATAAAAACATTCATCATGTCACATGTATCTTATTTTACAGAAGAGGGGTTGAAAAAACTGAAAGACGAATTGAATCAGTTAAAAACTCATGAGCGTTCATCTATCTCAAAACAAATCGCGGAAGCACGTGATAAAGGCGATCTGTCTGAAAATGCTGAATACGATGCCGCTAAAGAGGCGCAGGGACTATTAGAGTTGAGAATATCTAAACTCGAAGATGTGCTTAGTAATGCACGTTTGATTGATGAATCAACGCTTGATACGACAAAAGCCTTGATACATTCAATAGTAAAGATAAAAAACGTAGCGAATGGCGCTACCATGACTTACACATTAGTAGCTGAAAACGAAGCGGATCTTAAAGCCGGCAAGATATCTGTTGATTCACCTATAGGAAAAGGATTATTAGGTAAAAAAGTAGGTCAGGTGGCTGATATAAAAGTACCATCAGGCACCATGAAATTTCAGATAATTTCATTATCGCGTTAAAGATGGCAAGTGTTTTTACAAAGATCATAAATGGTGAGATCCCTTGCCATAAAATTTCTGAAACTGATAAATTTCTTGCCTTTTTAGATGTGTTTCCATTGGTACATGGCCATGTTTTGGTGATTCCCAAAAAAGAAACCGATTATATATTTGATATAGCTGATCCTGAATTGGCTGAAATGATCATTTTTTCAAAAAAGGTTTCAAAAGCGCTGATACAGGCCGTTCCTTGTAAACGTATTGGAGTTTCAGTAATCGGCTTAGAAGTGCCACACGCGCACATTCATTTGGTTCCAATGAATACAGCAGATGACGTTAATTTTACCAGGCCTAAGCTAAAGCCATCACAGGAAGAATTAGCAAACATGGCGGAGAAAATTCGAAAAACGTTAGACTTTGGACTTTAAACTTTTTTACCTGGATTATCCGTCAAAAATGATTTCCATCCGGTGTAGGTTTTTGTCGCGGCACCCGGTTTTTTCTGAAAATGGTGGCATACAGCCGCCGCCAGCCCATCAGTAGCATCTAAAAATTCAGGACTTTCCTTAAAAATTAAAAGTGTTTTCAGCATGGCAGCCACTTGCTCTTTTGAAGCATTACCATTACCTGTGATGGATTGCTTTATTTTTTTTGGAGAGTATTCATGGATCGGTAAATTCCTGGATAAGGCGCCTGCAATGGCTACTCCCTGGGCTCTTCCCAGTTTGAGCATGGATTGCACATTTTTTCCAAAAAAAGGCGCTTCTATGGCTAATTCATCAGGTTTGTATTCATCGATCAGGGTAATTATCCGGTTAAATATTTTTTGAAGCTTTAAAGGATGATCGGTGATTTTTTCTAAACGCAAAACACCCATCACGATCAATTCCATTTTATTCCCTTTGATATGAATAAGCCCATAACCCATGATAGTAGTGCCCGGGTCGATACCTAAAACTATTTTATCCGTTGCCATAGCTCAACTCTTTTTACTAATATTGTTGATTAGATGATGGTCTCTTCCAATAAGCGTTCATACAAAGTTATAAGTCTTTTAATAAAGACAATAATTTTAATTTTCTCATTTTATTATATCTGGCACAAAACAAATGAAGCCAATAATGCCATTGATTTTAAAGAATTAATGAGCCATTCCTATAAAACATATTTGCTGGTTGCTTGTTGTTTGATGTTTGTTAATTGGGGTTTAGAAGCATTGAAATGGAAGTTGTTGATCCATCCCTTAGAATCTGTTTCTTATTTAACATCCATTCAATCTATATTCGCGGGAGTTACAATAAGTATTTTTACACCAAGCAGGGTAGGGGAGTTTGTAGGCAGAATATTTTTTCTGGAACATGCGGATAAGATACAGGCCACTTTAAAAAGCTTTATAGGCAGTATTATGCAGTTGCTGGTAACT
>JBQTHQ010000100.1:0-16977 GCA_052389695.1 Bacteroidota bacterium
TAGCGACATCAAAAAATTGTTCCCAAGAACAATACACGCTGTTACTTTGAACGGCTTTCTGATTAAGTTAATTTTATTCGTATTTGGACTACAAATAAATAAAATTACTAACTAGCAACTTGAATTATATACTACAAAGTTCCTATAAAAACCTTTCATTAGACAAAAAAAGGGTGTAAATTTATCCTAACAATTAAACCATGTGGAACTTTACTAAAAAAGAAAGAGCAAGTTTTATGCCTGTATCAAGGGTTTTTGTCCTGTTTTTAATTTTTAATTTTTCATTTTTCATTTCCTTTTCCCAGGATATTCACTTTTCTCAATTTTATATGAGTCCTTTAAATCAGAATCCTGCAATGGCAGGAGCTAATTATGATCTACAGGCCATTCTCAATTATAAAGATCAATGGAGAAGTGTAGCAGCTCCTTATAAAACCATGGCAGTATCATTTGATATGCGATTACCAAATAAGAAAAAAACAGCAAGGGGTTTTCTGGCTGCCGGGATCAATATTTTTAATGATCAGTCCGGTGATTCTAAAATGGGCACCACTCAAGGAAATTTGAATCTGGCATACCACCTTCGTTTAGGTGAATATAGTACAATAGGGGCAGGATTGATGGGTGGTTTTGTGCAGCGCAGTATTAGTTATTCAGCATTGGAGTGGGGAAATCAATATGATGGAACAAAATACAATGCAACGTTGGGAACCGGCGAAACTCAGGGTTCATCATCATTTACACTAATGGATGCGGGCGCAGGATTGGTTTGGACCTACAACAATACAGCCGGAGCTATTAAAGTAGATGATAATCACGATTTTAAAGCAAATTTAGGTGTAGCGGTCTTTCATCCGCACCAACCGGCATATTCTTATGGAACTTTATCAAATGAAAAATTATATGCGAAAATTGTAGTGCATGGTAATGCAGTAATAAGCATACCGGGCAGGAACTTGGGTTTTATTCCGGGATTTATGTATTATAAACAAGGGCCGGCTCAGGAAATCTATGCAGGTTCATTGATCCGATATAAATTACAACAGAACAGTAAATATACCGGGATCAAAAAGGGTGCAGCCATTTCACTTGGAGCATTTTATAGAGCTCATGATGCTCTTGTTGCAACATTTTTATTAGAATATTCAAGCTACGCTCTTGGAGTAAGTTATGATCTTAATACGTCCAAGCTAAAAACGGCAAGTACCGGTCGTGGAGGTATTGAAATATCTATCCGCTTTGTAACCCCAAATCCTTTTGGGAATGGTAAATCTTCCAGAATTTAAACATTTTTATTAGAAAAGAAAATTTAGCTTACAAGGGCTTAGCCTTAATCTAAGGCTTTTAAATATTGCTGAGCGGTAAGGATTGTTATTTCAGCTTTTTTAAAGTCTTTTAGGTTTCGTGTTAGCAGTATACTTATGCCGTTTTCAATTGCGGTATGATATTGAATAGCATCTTCAAAATCATGAAAATCAGAAGCTAATGCTAGTTCAATGATTTTGTCATTAACAGCCAATACAGTTATAAAAGTTTTGAATTTTAAGAGCATTTTTCTGGCTTGTCCTGCCGAAATCTGCTTAGATAGTATATAATTTATATTGGCAAAAGTTAATGAAGAGATATAAATTTTAATAGAGGCTTCATCAGCTAATGAAAACAATTCAGCGGCAAACCTGTAATGGGGTTCCCTGGCGCTTAAAAGATCCAGAACGATGTCGGAGTCGACAAATACCTTTTCCACTTATTTATATTTATTAATTAAGTAGTCGGTATAATCTTTTTTATCATCGTAGTCTTTTGGTAAGTCAATTACACCTGAAAGACTTCTTACAAGGGGAGTAATTTTATGTTTACCGTCTTTTTTGTCGTTGATTAATTTTTGCAAATAATTTTCAATCAAGACTGAAAGGCTTGTTTTTCTTACTTTGGCGTATTCTTTAGCTTTTTCGATAATGTCTTCGTTAAGCTTTAATGTCAATTTAGTGTCCATGGATTTGATGATATATACGTACAAATATAATAAAAAAATACGTATTACGCAAATTGGTATAAAAAAAGCCCCGTTGCGAAGCTTTTTTTATTATTTAGAAAATTCTTATTTTACTGATTCCACCACCGCTTTAAAAGCTTCCGGGTTGTTCATTGCTAAGTCAGCTAAGACTTTACGGTTTAAATCAATGTTTTTAGTGTGTATTTTCCCCATAAACTGAGAATAAGATAATCCATAAGGACGAACACCTGCGTTGATACGTTGAATCCAGATAGCGCGGAAATTGCGTTTCTTTTGTTTTCTATCGCGGTATGCGTAAGTTAAACCTTTTTCAAGAACGTTTTTAGCAATGGTAAGAACGTTTTTTCTTGCACCCCAATAACCTTTGGTTTGTTTAAGGATTTTTTTTCTTCTGGCTCTTGAAGCCACCGAGTTAACCGATCTAGGCATTTTGTTTTAGTTTTTTGGTAAGCAGCGTCCCTATGGGAACTTAATGCTGAATACCTGGTTTATAATTAATTGAACTGTGTTTTAAAAATCTAAATTCTAATATCTAAACTCTAAAATCTATTTCCCAATAGTAAGCATTGCTTTTACACGCGGCATATCGGCTTTATCAACTAAGCCGGCATGCGTTAAGGCGCGTTTTGCTTTTGTAGATTTTTTAGTCAGGATATGGCTTTTGAAAGCATGTTTTCTTTTTACTTTTCCTGTTCCGGTTACTTTGAATCTCTTCTTAGCACTGGAATTCGTTTTCATTTTAGGCATCTGTACTTAAATTAAAATTATGAATTACAAATTAAAAATTGTTTTACTTTTTCTTCGGCGCGATCACCATGATCATTTTTTTGCCTTCTAAAACCGGCATTTGTTCAGGTTTTCCGTACTCTTCTAACTCATTTACAAAACGTAATAATAAAATTTCGCCTTGTTCCTTAAATAAGATGGAACGGCCTTTAAAAAATACGAAGGCTTTTACTTTTGATCCTTCTTGTAAAAACTTAATAGCATGATTTTTTTTGAAATTGAAATCATGATCATCAGTTTGCGGGCCGAAACGAATTTCTTTAATTACTGTTTTTGCAGCTTTCGCTTTTAGCTCTTTTTGTTTTTTCTTTTGATCGTATAAAAACTTTTTATAATCAACTACTTTACAAACCGGTGGTTCAGCATTAGGAGAGATCTCCACCAGGTCCAAACCAACTTCTTTTGCAATTTCCAATGCTCTTGCAATTGGATAAACACCTTGTTCAATTCCTTCACCCACTACACGTACTTCCGTTGCCCTGATACGTCCGTTTATATTATGAAGATCTTCTTTTCTTCTTGGTCCCCCTCTTCCAAAGCGGTTATCGGGGCGTGGCCCTGTTGTTGGGGCCGGTTTTTTAAATGGCGGCTTATAACCGCTATTGTTGTTAAATGGTGCTGCTATTGCTTGTTCCTCCTATTATTTAGTTATTAGTTAATTGGTTAATAGTTATTGTGTGTTTTTATTTTGTATTGCTTAAATTACTTAATTAACTTTTTAACTATTTAACTTAATTATTGAAAACGATTTTCTATTTCTTTTTTGATGATCTGAGCAAACTCTTCAATAGTAAAGCTTCCCAGGTCACCTTCTGCTTGTTTACGCACCGATACTTTATTTTCGGCCTCTTCCTTTTCCCCTACAATCAACATATACGGCACTTTTTGCAATTCAGTATCACGTATTTTTTTGCCGATCTTTTCGTTCCGGTCGTCAATGAGCCCGCGAATATCGTAATTTTTTAGCAATTCTAAAACTTTTTTTGCGTAATCATTGTATTTTTCACTGATGGGCAATATCGCGATCTGCTCAGGAGTAAGCCATAATGGGAATTTTCCGGCGCAATGTTCAATTAAAACGGCTACAAACCGCTCCAAAGAACCAAAAGGGGCACGGTGTATCATTACCGGACGGTGCTTTTGATTATCACTGCCGGTATATTCAAGTTCAAAACGTTCAGGCAGGTTGTAATCCACTTGTATAGTGCCTAATTGCCATTTACGGCCAATAGCATCCTTTACCATAAAATCCAGTTTTGGCCCATAAAACGCTGCTTCCCCCAATTCAATAACTGTTTTTAAGCCTTTTTCAGCAGCCGATTCAATGATTGCCTGTTCTGACAATTTCCAGTTTTCATCAGAACCAATGTACTTGGTTTTATTTTCAGGATCACGTAATGATATTTGTGCGGTAAAATCATGGAAATCCAATGCTTTAAACACATACAGTACCAGATCAATCACTTTACAAAATTCTTCTTTTACCTGGTCGGGCCGACAAAATAAATGCGCATCGTCCTGTGTAAATCCGCGAACACGTGTCAAGCCATGTAATTCGCCCGCCTGCTCATAGCGATAGACAGTACCAAACTCTGCAAAACGCACCGGCAAGTCTTTATATGATTTTGGTGATGTTTTGTAGATCTCGCAGTGATGCGGGCAATTCATCGGTTTTAAGAAAAATTCTTCGTCTTCACGCGGTGTACGAATGGGTTGAAAAGAATCGGCTCCATATTTTTCATAATGCCCTGATGTGATATACAGATTCTTATTCCCGATATGTGGCGTTACTACAGGCAAATAGCCATCCTTTATCTGTGCTTTTTGTAAAAATTGTATCAAACGTTCGCGCAATGCTGCACCTTTGGGAAGCCATAGTGGTAAGCCCATTCCCACTTTTTCTGAAAAGGCAAATAATTCAAGTTCTTTTCCTAATTTACGGTGATCACGTTTTTTTGCTTCTTCAAGTAAAACCAGATAGTCAGTTAAATCTTTTTGTTTGGTGAATGTGATCGCATATAAACGGGTAAGCATTTTATTTTTTTCATCTCCGCGCCAATACGCACCTGCAACATTCATTAGTTTTACAGCTTTTATAAAACCTGTATTAGGAATGTGGGGGCCCCGACAGAGATCTGTAAAATTTCCTTGAGTGTAAAAAGTGATGCTTCCGTCTTGCAAACCTTCTAAAAGATCAAGTTTATATTGATCATCCTTTTCCTTAAAATAGTTTATTGCATCTGCTTTTGAAACATCCTTGCGCACATAGGCATTGCCTTGGCGAGCCAGTTCAAGCATTCTATCTTCAATATTTTTGAAATCCTCTGCAGAGATCGTTCTGCCTCCCAGGTCAATATCATAATAAAAACCATTTTCAATCGGTGGTCCGATACCAAATTTCGTCCCGGGGTAAATAGCTTCAATTGCCTCTGCCAGCAAGTGAGCAGAGGAATGCCATAAGGTTGATTTTCCTTCAACATCATTCATGGTTAGAAGAATAACACGTGCATCTGCATTTATAGGGCGTGTCGCATCCCATACTTCAAAACCTGTCTCGAGCGAAGTCTAGAGATTTACTTTTGCTGCTAAAACGTTTCTTGCTAAACCTTCGGAAATGGATTGCGCTATTTGCAGCGCTGTGGTTCCTTTTTCGTATTCACGTACAGAACCATCTGGTAATGTGATTTTGATCATAGTTTAATTTTTACCAAACACCCAAACAAACGGGTGCAGGAATAATAATAGGAATGCAAAGATAATTGTATTATTGAAAAGGAGAGAGAATATAAATCAAAAAAATATGATATTAGCTTATATTCTCTTATCAAAAGCCCAGTGGCCATTAATTCTTTTGTATTGGAGAATGCAGCTGCTCCCAGTCCCACACCAGTAACGTCCAGACCAAGGCTCGGGTTCTCTGTGCCAGCCGTCAATGCCTATAGTGGCAATATCTCCTTTGATTTCCAAGTGACCAAATACAAGAAAAAAAATGTCAAATCCTTTTTCATTCGCCATCGCTTGAATTTCTTTTTCTGATTTTAATTCAAATTTTATATCTGAAATTCTTGCAGGAATATCCGCTTCGTTTAGTATTGGATTCAAATCCTCCTTACTGCCACCTATAAATTTTATATAGCAAATTCTATTTACATAAACCGTTTTTAAACCTTTCAAATCAGGGTATGCTGGCATAGTTTTGTCATGCAGAGAACGCTGTATCGCATCGTAAATAAGTATCTGTTTGTATGTAGCGTTTGGTGACAAACCATTAGGGGGATGGGTGCAACCCATGAAAATAATAATGAAGAATGAAAATACCAAATATTTCATGCTAAGGAGTATAACAAAACAAATGAAAATGTGGGGGATGAAAAACTCTTATTCTTCCGGCTCGGTATAACCAATCAACATGATCACGCAACCTGTTTTAGTGCTGCCGTCTTTGGTAGGAGCAACATCGTATTCAATAAAGTAGTTACCTGATTTAGGAGGTACAAAGGACCAGAAATTATTATCGATACCCATGGAGTTGTCGTATAATTTTTTACGGCCTTTTTTTACACGGTTGCTTTTATCCCAAATATTCAGTGACAATCCTTCATCAAACCCTGAGGAACAAAATACAACTTTGTATTTTTGTCCCTGAAACGCTGTGAACTGAACTTCTACTTTTTTAGGTTTTGCATCAAATATAAATTCACTGATAGCATAACTATCATATTTGTATGGCTTTTCAATATTTGCTTTGCAGGCTTTAGAAATTTGTTTGGCTTTACAATCCTGTGCAAACATACCATGGTCAATACAAACAAATGCACTGAACAGAATAATTAAATTAAAAATGAATTTATTTTTCTGCATAATTTTTATTTATAACCCATCATAAATACTACAAAGCCGGATGCATTGCTTCCTGTGCTATCTAAAGGAACATCATAATCAACATACATTTTACGAACACGAGGTACATCAAAAACCATTTCGTTTTCACCCGGATTGCTGGTGAAAATCGGTTCTCTTTTTGAGCTCTCTTTATCTTTCGTATAAACGCTTATTTTAATTGGTTTAGGTAAAGAAGATGTATTAAAAACCAGGCGATATTTCTCGCCAATGAATACAGGAACTTCTACTTCAAGCTGTTGTGCTTTTTTAGTGAAATTAATTTTTGTAAATTTCTGGCTATCGTATTTATACGGTTCTATTTTTTTCTTGCAGCTGGCGGTAAGGGCTTTTTTATCCACTTCGGGTGTTTGTTGTAAAGTAGTAAAACCATACATTGCAAATAAACCGATCATACCTATATAAACTGTTTTTTTCATAATCATCATTTTTTTGTTTAACAACAATTATCCGTTAATGAATTTAACGCGTAATTCTTCAATTTTTTTAGTTAATGAAGTTACTTCCTCATCTGTTAATGTCATTTCTGTTTCTGTTTCAACGCCGGCTTCTTCGTCTTCAGCTAATTTTTTTACAGATGGCATGGCATCATAAATGGTTTTAATGCTTTCAAGATCAGCTACCAGTCCTGGGATTGAAGCATCTTTTTTCTCCTGTGATTTAAGAGCACCTACAATACTTTGAAGGATGGTCATTTGTTCTGCCAGTTTGTTATTTAAGGACTTATCTTTTCCTCTTTCATATACTTTTGAGCCTACATACATACTTTCTACCCACGCGCCGGCAAATACAATAGAGGTAATCTGTTGCTGGTCATTTTCATCCAGGTACATATCCGTTACCATTTGCAATTCAGCAATAATATATGCCAGTGAATCTTCGTTACCCAGATTTTTCTCAAAACGTTTTGAAAGGTTGCCTTGTTCAAATACAGAACCCATGCCTAAATTATCAGCCAATGAACGGGATAATTTCATATAGGTCATTGCTTCCTGGTTTTGTTTATTTAGAACAGTATAAGAAAGGTCAGCGCTGTAAACACCAAGGTTTAATGCTTTGTTCAAACTGGTTGTGTATTTAGCCGGGTCTTTTTGGCTGCTTGTGAGGCCATCCTTATATTTCAAACCTGATTTTTTGAAAATTGAAGCGATTTGTAAAGGAGATGGCAAAGAATAAGATACAGTTTCTGTTTCTGCTGAGGCAATAACTGAATCTTCAACAGGAGCGTCTACTGTTTCTTCTTTAGGTGTTTCATTACCACATGCTGCAAGTAATATTCCTGTAGCAACAAATAGTGTGCTTTTAAAAAGCAAGGATTTTTTATTTGAAAACATTTTTATAAAATTTAGAGGTTTTTGTCGGTTATGTATTATACTTTCAAGGGCTAAACTACAAAAAAATATTAATTGACAATATAATCGGTGTTTTTTATTTGTTTAGATGAATTTGCTTTTTGTTGAGTATGCCGATCACTTTCCCTTTGAATTTTTTTCCTGTAAATGGTGTATTTGATGATTTAGACTGAATGTGTTTTTTATCGAAGGTCCAGTCAGCTTCCGGATCAAACAGTGTAATATTAGCGGGCTCGCCTTCTGCGATTTTTACCGATTGTAATTTTAAGATAGTGCGAGGATTAATTGTAACCGCATCAATAAGTCGTTCCAGCTTTATTTTTCCTTTGTTTGAATTTACAAGGCCAAACAGTGTTTCCAGCCCTATCATACCGTTTGATGCATGATCAAACTCCACTTCTTTTGATTCAATATCCTGAGGCCGGTGGTCGCTGGTGATAGCATCAATGGTGCCATCTGCAATGCCTTTTCGCAATGCTTCACTATCTGTTAGTGTCCGAAGCGGAGGGTTTAGTTTATAGTTGCTATTGAATCCCATTAGCAAAGTATCATCCAAAGCGATATTGTAAGCATTTGTGGAGGCTGTTATTTTCAAACCTTTAGCTTTGGCTTGCTTAATAAGCTCCATTGATTTATGTGTGGAGATATTTGCAATATGCAGTGCGGAATTTGTGTATTCTGCAAGAAAAATATTTCTGTTCACCATTAGTTCTTCCGCTAATGCCGGGTTTCCTTTTAAACCAAGCTGAGTAGAAGTAATGCCTTCATTCATTTTACCATCGAGTGAAATGGTTGTTTCATCACAATGCGTGATGACCAAGCCTCCAAAATTTTGTGCATACAGTAAAGCCCTCATAAGCAATCCTGCATTGACAACCGGTTTTTTATCATCAGAAAAAGCGACAGCTCCCGCCTGGTGCATATCATACATTTCTGAAATATCCTGTCCTTCGCGCCTATGTGATAGGGTTCCGATAGGATATACATCGACTATCGCATCCGCAGTTTTATTTTTTACATACTGCACCTCTGATTTTGAATGGATAGGAGGGTTGGTTGCTGAAACAACTGCCACACCTGTAAATCCGCCCGCTGTCGCTGATCTTATTCCGGTTTTAAGGTCTTCTTTGTGTTCAAATCCCGGATCGCAGAAATTAGCCTGCATATCCATCCATCCGGCTGAAATATGGAGGTTTTTACCTTCTATTGTTTTGACGGCCTTGTCAGTAATTATCTGTGGTTTTATAGACGTTATTATTCCGTTTTCAACTAATATGTCCATTACTTTTCCATTATGAGGGGAGTTGGAGCCGATAATGCGCGCAGACTTGATCAGTATATTCATATGTTAGTTAATGGTTATCGGTTAATAGTTATTAGCCATTATTTAATTTTTATTTTTTTTATTGCCAACTGTACAATTGCCCACTGAAACTATCCTTTCATAAATCTCAATAATATTACTTCCATAGCTAAAAATAACAGCGCTAAAATAAGGCAAAGTTTCCACAATTTTTTACCTTGATCCATCTCTGTTAATGATTCCGTTATTTTTTTTTCTGTTAATTTTAATACGTTTATATTCAAGTAGTTGAATTTATCTATCTCTTGTTTTAATTCATCTGATGTAAAATGATTTAAATCAGATTCTTTGCGATTAAAATTAAAGGATAATCCGGCCATGGGAGTTTTATTTGCATACAAATTATAATTGTTTGCTTCGGTGATCTGGTTATGAAAAAAGATATCTGTTTTAGTATCCGATATTTTGTGTTCAGGAATAATATCAAAATTAGTATTCACTCCGCGAATGTGATACACGCTTTCTCCTGTTAATACATTTTTAGTTTCCATTGATTGATCCTTGCCAATGACGTAAAATAAAGCTTGCGTATTTTGGCTATACATCCCAATTTTATAAAGAGTAGGAACAAAGATGGCATGTTTTGCAAGGTTGCTGCCTGAGCTCAAAGGCGAGGCACAAAGATAAAGTTTGCCTTTATCCACATCATATTTGCTTAAAAAAACATTTCCGTTTTGTAATTTCAGAAGGTATTCCTCATTACTACGGCTCGTTTTTGAAACCACATAATGCTCTGTTACCTTTGGCAGATCAAGGTTTGTAGCGCTGAATGTTTTTTTGTCAAACACATCTTTATAAACAGGATGATCAAGGTTTATTTTATCAACTTTCGTATTTACAGTATCCGCTCGTTCATAATAATTGGCTCTTGCACCAAGTAAAAACTCTTTATAAGAACCCAGGTCGCTTTCCGGATTCGGAAATACAAGGACGCTGCCACCATTGCTCATGAATCGTTTTAATTCCTGTCCCAGTCCGGATGAAATGATTTTTAATTCATTCAGTACAATTAACTTATTGTTGGATAGGGTAGAGTAGTCGAGTTTATTTTCAGAAACATTGTTTAAAACAAACAATGAATCTCCTCCGTAAAGCGTATTCAGATAAGGGCTTGCTATACCTTCTTTCGATCCGTTGATGCATAATACAGGGATATTTTTTGCCACCTCAAAACTGAAATAGAAGTTATCATCAAAAGTAACAGGAAAGTCATTCAGCTCCACACGGCAATGTTGTATTCCTGATTCTTTAGAAACAAATGAAAGCACTACTTCTGTTTCAGATTCCTTAGCAACGTTAAAGCTAGCCGGAGTTTTTTGAGTTCCGTTAATGAACAGCTTGACCGGATTATTTTCCAGTTCTTTATCAGAAACATTCTTTATGCGTACATGTAGTTTTTCCAGTTGGCCGTATTGGCGTACAGGTGTCTCAAACCAGCAGGTATCAATATACACATTGCTTTTTTCGACAGCAGTTAAAGGAATAAAATTAAAAGTAATGCTTGTGTCGTTCTTTAATTCATTAATGTCCACAATGCTTTTCTGAAAATCGGAAACGATGAAAGAAAGTTTGTTTTTATTTTCGCTTTGTTGAAGAACATCCATTTGTCGGGATGCGATCTCAGAAATGCTGCGTGTAGCAGGGCCTATCTTAACTTCATCCAGCAACTCCATAAATTCTTCTTTGTTAACAAGCCGCTGGTGTTTCCCTTCAAAATTATTACTGAGTAATTGAAAACGGTCGGTTGGTTTGTAGGCAGAAACAATTTCCAATGTGCGTTTCTTTGCTTCATCAAACAGGGTTCCATTTTTGCTAACGGCATCCATGCTGAATGAATTATCAATAAATATGCTGATGGCTTTATCTCCAACAATTATTTTATTTTCAACCGGGATGAATGGTTGTGCAAAAGCCAGTACTAAAAAGGTGATCGCCAGTATTCGGGCGGTAAGTACTAATAAATGTTTGAGTTTGGATTTGGCTTGTGTTTCCTGTTTAACTTCTTTTAAAAAACGGATGTTACTGAAGTAAACAGTCTTGAATTTTCTGAAATTAAATAAATGAATGATGATCGGAATTGCTATTGCTGAGAGTGCAATTAAAAAAGCAGGATAGGTAAAGCTCATTAAAGTACAAAGATACTATTTTTTTTAAGGTGATGCACAAAATTAATAATGATAAATAAAAGAGTTTGAACAATAATTGCATAAATACTGTATATATTTACACGCCGACAAAACACTTAGCCTGAATTTTGAAACCTTTATTAATGCTTCAAGTATAATTGTTATGGCGCGCTTCCCTACAAGGTTTTTGTTTTTTATCATCGCTTCTTTCGCTGTATTAAAAGCACAAGCGCAGTCAGTTCCAATATCCGCATCAGGTGCAAATACATATTGTGCGGTAGCTTCACCAGGTTTTATAGGTTTATCCCGTAATGATAGTGTAGTTTTACATTGGGAGTCATCAACCAATGGCGGCGCTACATGGACAAATATTGGTAATCCAACTTTTAGTCAAAGTTATTTAAACCTTACCCAAACAACCTGTTACAGAGCGATTGTTCAAAACAGGGCTTTTACACCTGACAGCTCTGCAATGGCTTGTATCACCATTGATGCTCCAAGTGCAGGTGGAACGGTTACCGGGGGAGGGGTGTTTTGCGGAGGATCAGGGCCCGGAACACTTAATTTATCGGGAAATACAGGCAATGTATTGTATTGGCAATATTCTATAAATGGAGGCAGCAGCTGGGTTACGGTTGCGAATACTACAACAACACTAAACCACAGCAATATCACTCAAAACACCATTTATTGGGCGGTAGTTCAAAATGGAAGTGTTTGCCCTAGGGACACTTCTTCACAGGTATCAATACTGGTGGATCCTTTAACAGTTGCAGGAAACATATCTTCAAGTGATACGGTGTGCTATGCTGTAAATGGTGGTACACTTACGTTAACAGGTAATGTGGGGAATGTTTTAAGCTGGGCATATTCAATCAATAATATAAACTGGTTTCCAATTGCAAATACTACAACTTCCCAATCATATAGTGGATTAGTTCAAACAACATGGTATACAGCAGTGGTAAAAAGTGGAATCTGTGCGGCTGATACAGCAACTGGTGTAAACATAAAAGTATGGCCTCTTAATCCGGTTAATGCCGGAAATGATACAATTATTACACAAGGGCAATCATTCACCTTAACCGGTTCAGCTAACGGAACACCTGTTTGGTCGCCTGCGACAGGCTTAAATAATAGCAATATATATACTCCGATAGCTACACCACTTATTTCAACAAACTATGTGCTTACGGTTATTGATAGCAATGGATGTTCTAACACAGATGCGGTTTTTATTACTGTGGATGCTTTAGACTTTAAAGGAATAGTATCCAACCTGTTTACTCCAAATGGGGATGGAATAAATGATACATGGTACATACAGGATATTCAAAATTATCCGGATAATGAAGTATTTGTATATAACATTTATGGTAATGAAGTGTATTCACAGAAAAGTTATACCAATGACTGGCTGGGCACCTATAATGGGACTGCCTTGCCGGATGGAACATATTATTATGTAATTAAGTTTAATGATTCAGATCAAATCATTAAAGGATCGGTGGATATTATAAAAAGCAAGTAGGAAAGGAGATCTCCATGAAAAAAGCAGCTATCGTATTTTCAGCCATTTTGCTTGCAATAACAGTTAATGCACAGCAGGTGAATATGTTTGGCCATTATTTTTACAAACCAATGGTGTATAACCCTGCATTTACAGGATATGAACAGGATGTTATAAATATTGCATTGATCAGCCGCTCCCAATGGACCGCTTTTAAAGGCGCGCCACGTTTCAATATGCTGGTGGCAGATGGTAATGTGATGGAGGAAAAAATGGGGCTGGGGTTAGGATTGATAAGTGACAGAAAAGGCCTGGTTAATAGAATAGGGATAACACCAGCCTATTCATACAGGTTAAAGATCAATGATGATATTCATTTGATGTTTGGTGTGGCGGTAAGTGTCATTGATCAGACCATAGATTATTCAAGATCCCAGGTAGAAAATACAAATGACCCAACATTATTTACAGATAAGGAACACACAACAAGTTTTGATGGAAATGCAGGCTTAGCGCTTGTATGGAAGGGCTTGGAGTTTGGCGCTGCTGTTCCGCAATTGACCGGGAATAAAGTAGAATATATTGGCAATACAAATGTGCGGGCATATTATGCACAGGAACGTCATTATATGGGCTCTCTTAAATACAAGTTCTTTATATCCAAAGAAAAAGGCATTTCAATTGCTCCACAAGGCTTGGTGCGTTTTGTTGCAAATACACCTTTTCAATATGATGCAAACATCAATTTCGACTGGAAAGATAAATTCTGGATAGGGGCCGCCTATAAAAGCGATTATGCTGTGGGTGCAAATGCGGGTATCTGCCTGCATAAAAGGTTATCTGTTGGTTATTCATATGATTTTATTATTGGGGATATTGGTAACTATTCCGGTATGAGTCATGAATTATTGCTGAATTTTAAATTCGGAAGAAATAAAAAAACAGAGCCGGTTCCTGTTCCTGAAGTTGTTCAGGAAATTCCTGAAGAAAAAAAATTGGAAACCGGGGCTTATGCGAAGCGCATGGATAGCCTTGCCGTGGAACTGAAAAAGAGTCAGGCTAAAATACAAGCACTAAGCGATAAGCTGGACCAGCAGGCGAAAATACAATCCCAGGTGCAGGTACAACAAGCTCCAACCCCGGTTATATTATCCGGCGGAAACGAAAACAAGGGTGTTGTTACTAATACCGAAGGTGTTATTGAAAATGGGATATCTTTTGTTACCGGCAATACAAAAGATTTTAAGGATGCCAATAACAATATACCTAAAAAAGGCTTATACATTGTTGTGGGAACATTCTTTTATCGTGATTTTGCGGTTGCAGAGGCAAAACGTTTTGTTGAGCATGGACATAAAAATACCAGCTATATTTTTCATGAAGAAAAACAATATAACTATGTATATATCATGAAGGTGAATACCAGGGAAGAAGCATTTGAAAAAGTGAAGGAAGCAAAAGCTGCAGGTATTAGTGATCTATGGGTACAAGTATTGACAGAGTAATACCCATACGGTCTGTAATGGTCCAAAAGTTCCGATAGCTGTCGGGAGGCCTATAACAGCTACTCTATTGGTATTATACATTTTGCATTGGACTAATATTATGTCAGTATTAGTATAAGAACTATTAAAAAATTCCCCGCTATTCGCGGGGAATTTTTTATCAGGAAATTACAAACGTAACCGGGTCGCAAAAATCTTCCTGTATAGTACCTCTTATTACCGCTACACGAAACCAATAACGCTTCAATTCTTCAAGCGGAGTTGAAATTTCGAAAGTGGCTACTGTACTATCACCAGCATATTGCCAGGTGCTATCTTCAAATGGATCTGTTGAATACTCCCATTTGTAAGCAACTCCGGGTCCTTCAGATTTTCTGCGAAGCTTTACACTAGAAGGTACAGAACCTTTAGTGGCAGTTAGTACAGGAATATTAATACTTCCCTGGCTTTTTATTTCCATACCCGCGCTTAAAATAATTACCTCGGTATTATTAGGGCTAAGGTTAGCAATGTATTCTACATAATTACCTTCTGCCGTTAATTCCTGGTCAAAGATCTTTTCCTTGGCATACATATCCTCGGTATCTTTTGGCCCGCCTCCTTGCGCTTTTTTGTATGCAGCACTGAGCATATTTGCCACAAAAGTGATACTTGCAAGGCTTGGGCTGGGTGTTTCAAAATGCGGGTTGTTGGTCATTTGCAGAACAATGGTTCCCGCGAACTCGATCTTGTCCGGCACTGAGCGTGTGCTCAGCTTTAATGCTACTTTTTTCATGATTTTTGGTTTTTAACCGAAGATCTTATGACCTCCGGCTTGGTTAATACTAAAAAAGTAGTTCTGTTTTCATTTTTATTAATTGTTTTAATGTTGTTATCACTTGCTTCCTTCTCGTTACGGGAAGGTGTCTTTTCAATACAACTCTGTTTCTTTTCGTTATCAGAAGGTTCCTTTTCATTATGAGAAGGTGTCTTTCCGTTATAACTCTGTTCCTTTTCGTTATCAGAAGGTTCCTTTTCATTATGAGAAGATGTCTTTCCGTTATGACTCTGTCTCTTTTCGTTATCAGAAGGTTCCTTTTCTTAACGACTCTGTTCCTTTTATGTATGATAAGGTTCCTTTCCTGCTCGACTTTGTTTAATCTCTTACATATCCCCTGTGTTGCTTGTATAATAGCGGTTTCAGCGGATGGAATATTGCATAAAATAAATTTTATTTATATACAATAAAACGTAACTGTTTACGTATTTCGTATACGAAATCCCTTTAAATACAGTAGTTTCAGAGGATATCTTTTAACTTTCCTTAACAGTTATATCATTATCAATGTGACTTAGTACATTGAAGTTTCTGTATAATGCCAATAGAGCAGATGTTAAGCCAGTTCTTTTGGAGACTATTACATATACCGTATCGGTATAAGAGGTATCGAAGAAGATAAATGCCGATACAATTATTTGATCTTGTTGATAAAAACTTTTATGAGTGAAAAAGCAGGTATAAAAAACAGTTAAAAGTACTTAATTGCCTGTGTTTCATGGCTTTACTCCGAGGTGAATTCTGCCCCTCATTTGTCCGCTGTCGCGTGAAAAATTACCGGGAAATTTGAAAAATTCTTTTTATAACGCTGAATTTTTCAAAAGTCATTTTTTGAAAATCTTAAAAAAGCAAAGTATTAACACCTATAAGCAAATTGGTTTTTCAGGAGTGTTATTGTTGTAATGTTGCGGAATGATTTTAGGGAAGAGAAACAAATTAAGGCATTTCAAATTCAAAAAGTTCCTTTACGTGTATGTCAAGTGCTCTGGCGATTGCGAAAATGGTACTTATACCAGTGGCTATTTCGCCTTTTTCAATGCGTCTGATTTGGGTATCGCTGATATTGGATTCAAAAGCCAATTGCTTTTGGGAAATTTTTTGCTGTTTGCGTAAACGCATTACTTGTTTCCCGAATAATTCTATTGCTTTTTTATCCCTTGTGTATTTCACGAGGGAAATTTGTAAATACTACAAAACTAAAAACGCACAAATTTGTACGTTTATTAAAAATAATTATTACGTTTGTTTTTTAATCATTAACGGCTGATGAAAAAAAATTAGAAGAGTGCCAGATTTTAGGACTCTGATGTTATATACTTGCAGCATATTTTAACTGAAAACAAAAAACAATTATAAATCAAAACATAATCTAAATCTCATGAAAAAAATCTTCTTATTATTCAGCCTGCTTATTGTAACTTATATAAGTAATGCCCAAAGCGGAGCAAGCTGTGCAACAGCAAAAGATTTTTCCACCGCCACAGCAGCCCCACCATTTGAATCACAAACACAACAGGTTCAATGGTATAAATTTGTTGCAAAGAGTAACGAAGTAAAGATCACTTTGTTAAACAGGAATTTTACAAGTTTCAGAGCCAATAAAA